>NZ_DJHG01000029.1:0-96319 GCF_002432955.1 Mesotoga sp. UBA5825
GTGGCAGGAGTGCAGTCTAGGTTGTTTTCCAGATAGCTTCTATTGAAGATACATCTATGTATTCTATTCCTGCAGCCGTGCAAACACCGTCCATGGTAATATCGTTCCCAATCATCACGCAGTTCTTTGCCTCGAGGTTATTTATCTCAAGAATCTCACGATAGTATCTAACATCGGGTTTCACATAATGAGAGTTTTCCATTGTAGTTACATAATCGATGAATCCGCTTTCTAATCCTACCCACTGTAATCTTTTGTTAATAGCCTTCTCGGGGAATATCGGATTTGTGGCGATAATAATCTCGCTTCCTGCCCTTTTCAGGTTTTTAAGTGACTTAACAACCCTTTCGCGCGGTACAATCAGTTCCCGAAGCCTGTTGTACTCACTGTCATAAAAGCCGTTGAAGAACAGTTCATACCATTTCCTGTCACACTGCCCCATAGAATCGGTAAAATTCTCCATGAAATGATCGTAGTTATTTATGAGTCCGTCTCTTTCACCGAAAAGACTCTTCAGCGATGTGTGCAGGGATGCCATAAATCTTTCGAAATCGACTCTACCCTCAGCAAAGTCTGCTATTAGCTGAAAATAACGTCTGGCAAAATCCTCGTCAGAAACAGAACTTAGCGTCCCATCAAGATCAAACAGATATGTTGTTAACCTTTTCAAATCTCCACTCCTATCGCAAGTCCCTTTTTCGCAAATGCCTGTAAGAAATCACAATTTCCGGCAGTCCCTATAGAAACATTTCACATTTCAAGATTATCATGATCGGACATATACTGCCAGACCTTCCACCTTGACAGTGAAGATCTCTTCACTTTCAGTTCAGACATTGACCCGGCAAGACCAGCAAGAATAGAGGATAATGAACAGAGCTCTTCGCTGAGCAAGCAGAAGTGAGTGACACAGTCAAGAGACGGGTAACTTCATGCTCTCAGATAATGGCATCATCACTCTTTCTGAGCAATATAGGAGAAGAGTCCCTTCAACATAAGACTCAAGTACACGTAACAAATGTTACCGAGTAAAGCTGTCACTTTTGGTAGAGTATTAATGAACAAACGGGAGGTGTCGATATGGGAAGGAAGATTACAGATGGTGTAACTTGGGTCGGCAAGATCGATTGGGAACTTAAGAAGTTTCACGGAGAAGATTATTCGACTCACAGAGGGTCAAGTTACAACTCTTACCTAATAAGGGACGAGAAGACAGCCCTGATAGATACAGTATGGGCACCCTTTGCAGAGGAATTTGTGGAGAACCTGAAGAAGGAGATTGATCTGTCCGAGATTGACTATGTCATTGCGAACCATGGGGAGATTGATCACAGCGGCGGTCTCGTTGCACTAATGAGAGAGATTCCAGACACGCCAATCTACTGCACGGCTAATGCGGTGAAGTCTCTTAAAGGGCAGTTCCATAAGGACTGGAATTTCGTGACAGTGAAGACGGGCGACACTCTCACTCTCGGCAAGAAGACCTTAACCTTTGTGGAAGCGCCTATGCTTCACTGGCCAGATTCAATGTTTGAGTACCTGGATGGTGACGCGATTCTTTTCAGCAACGACGCATTTGGACAGCACTACGCCACAGAGCTTCTGTACAACGATCTTGTGGATCAAGCCGAGCTGTATCAAGAGGCAGTGAAGTATTATGCCAACATTTTAACTCCTTTCAGCAAGCTCGTAATAAGAAAGATAGAAGAAGTTCTTTCCTTCAATTTACCGGTGAACATGATATGCCCTAGCCATGGGATTATCTGGAGAGAAGATCCGACACAGATAGTCAAAAAGTATCTGCAGTGGGCAAACGACTACCAGGAAGATCAGGTGACTATCGTTTACGATACTATGTGGGAAGGCACGAAGATGATGGCTGAAGCCATTGCCGATGGTATAGGCAGAGTAAGCAAAAACACGGCTTTGAAACTCTACAACGCTGGAAAAACAGACAAAAACGACATTGTAACAGAGATATTCAAGTCGAAGGCTGTTCTCTTTGGCTCTCCGACAGTCAATAAGGGAATCCTCGCACCTCTTTCCGGCATGCTTCATGAAGTGAAGGGGCTGGCTTTTAAGAACAAGAAGGCAGCGGTGTTCGGCACTTATGGATGGAGTGGAGAATCAGTAGAAGTCCTGGGAAAGATGGTTGAAGAAGCCGGATTTGAAGTAGTCCAGGCTGGCCTGAAGAAAATGTGGTCCCCCGACGACGCAAACTTGACCGACTGCAGAGAGTTCGGTTCTGAATTTGCTTCTATGCTCTGATATGCCCCTAAGCTTTGAGTAGTGTTCTCAATTTGTGAAATGTTTCGTCTTCCAGGAGGTAGTAAGATTTTTTCAGTGCCGCCTCCTGGTATGCTTCTAGAAATGCGACTGTGCCGCCAACTGTCTCCACAAGTCTTTTCTTGCCTACCTCTTTCTTTGTTTCCATGGCCATTTTCATCCCCACCGGAACCAAACTACCGATACCGAACCAACTTCTCTCCATAATCATTCTAGCTTCATCGTCGGAAATACTCTTCTGCACAAGACTAAGGAAGACTTCCTGAAGCAACTCGAGATGTTTCTCAAAACCTTCCATGACTTTCGATCTCGACAGTGCAACACGTCTCATCGCAGGTATCTTAGATGAATCACTAACAAAGTTCGCTATTCCTTCGCACTCCACACTCACATATCTCTACACGAGCTGATCAAGAGGAGTCTCGTCAAACACAATCCTTTCGTCAGTGATAGAGTTTCTTCCGATGTGTTTCGTGAGCCAGAACTTACTCAATCGCATCGAAACCTATATCCAGGGCAAAAACAGGATCGAACTAGACTCCCCTATGATCGGCATTCGCATTGTAAGGCATCGGAATGAGATAGACGTTAAAACCCTCAAAGGACGCTTGATCCGGAAGGTACATCTTCGCCTTTGAGATGGCTGAAGATCTTATCTTTGATTCGTTTTTCACAATTAGATCCAGAAAGACCCTCAACTCGGGCCTTCTCTCCCTGATCTTGTCCAACTATGAGCTCTGTGCAATCCTTCGAAAGACCCGAAAGATCCTCCCTCCGGGAAATGGCAGCAAGCAAGCATTCCTTTGCCTCCGAAGCGTGCACACGAAACTGTGTAAACATCTTCGAAAGAGGTGAATCGAGAACCTTACTCGCTTTCTCCTCGCAAGAACCTCTACCGGAATCTACCAGATCAATAAGAGCGAAGATCTCCTCTGCATGAAGCCAGCTCACTTGAATCCCTCGTGAAGTCGTCAATAGGCAAGAGATACTATACCATCAATCTTGGCGAGGCATAGAAGCTGACGGGTCAGTCCCACACCTCTGTATACCTGAAACAATGCACTAAGTGATCGTTCACCAACCCGGTTGCCTGCATAAGAGCATAGACGATTGTCGGCCCAACGAAAGTAAATCCGCGCTGTTTGAGTGAGCGAGATATCTCAGCGGACTTTTCGGTGAGAGGCGGAATCTCAGAAAGACTTTCCCATTTGTTGACTATAGGTCTATTTCCGACAAAACCCCAGATGTAAGTATCGAAAGCGCCAAATTCAGCTTCAATCTCTAAAAATCTCTTTGCGTTGTTTATTGCCGATTCAATCTTTCTCCTGTTCCTGATTATACCCGCGTTCTTGAACAACTCTTCGACTTCGCCACTTCCAAAATCAGCCACCACCCGAGGAACGAATCCAGCAAAGGCTTCTCTATAGCTCTCTCGCTTTTTGAGCACAGTGTGCCAATTAAGGCCAGCCTGGGCCCCTTCAAGAATTAAGAACTCAAACCACTTCTTGTCGTCATGAACTGGAACTCCCCATTCTCTATCATGATATTCAATATACAATTCGTCTACTTCCGACCATGGACAGCGTTCAATTTCCGAAATAGTAATCACTCCGTCACCCAAATACTTTTTCCAAATGACTCGGCTGGGGCATCTGTTGAAGATTCACGCCAAGAAGAGAAGAGATCATTTTCATGTGATCATCTAGTTTTTGAAAGAACAGGTTCATCTATCTATACATATTCACCTTCTGAATCGAATATCTCCCCGACAACCGCTTTGGCCTGTTCGTAGGATTTCGTTCTAGGATCTCTCAACAGTATTTCGATTATGAGTTCGGGATTTCTTTCGTTGAATGCCTCAAGTGCCCACTCCATTCTCAGTATTCTTGGTTTCAGATACCATTGAACAACTCTCTCAGGCAAGGCAGGTTCAATCTCTTCTATATGGATTCCATCACTATCGACGATTGCCGGAACTTCAACGGCAACATCGTCATCAATCCCTTTAATCGCACCCTGATTAAGAGTGTTGACAATGAATCTCGCAGAGTTTCCGTTGACAATCGCATCGATAAAAGGTATATGCTGCTCACCGCTCATTGAGTTTCTATCATATAGTTGGGCAGCTTCTCTTGCGAAATCCCCCGAAAGACCTTTCGATCCCTCGATTATTAGCTTCTCCAGACTCGCTCCGGGGAACTGTTCGATAGCTTTCGAAAGAGCTAGGGTTGCGTTCGTGACTTCACCCAGCTGCTCCTTGTACCACTTCCATCCCAGTTCTGAGTCGGGACTTCCCCACGGACTTCCATACCACTTCTCCAGAGTATCTTGATCATAATGGTACTTCCAGCCGCTGTTTCGAACCGTATCTCCAATAGGAACCAGACCATAGAATGAATACATGTCAATCGTCGCGGGAGACATCTGAATATTGAAAGGATTAGACGGCCTGAACTCACTCGCATCGAATTTCGAAGCGTATTTCTCGAATAATGGATACAAGTCCTCTCCTCTTCTTCTAAACCTATTGAGCCATATTCCGTGGTTGACACCGGCAACCTGCCAGTCTAATTCATCTTTGTGAACACCAAGGGTCTCTGCAACTTCCATAACATCGTAATGACCGTGACAGAATCCGATCATTCTGATCTTTGATTTTCTTCTTATGAGCGTGGTCCCTTCGAATACCGGGTTAGCCGCCTGAAGCATCCATGCTTCCGGCGCCAGTCTTTCCATTGTCTCGGCAATCTTCAAAAAGAACGAAAGCTGATTCCAATTTGTCAGTGTGTAGTAGTCTGAAACCATGTTGAATTCCTGTGTGTCTATCCCTCTATAGTAACCATGCTTCTCTCCGATGGCCCTGATTCTGTCCAGGAATCCGTGTCCACCTACTAGAGCCGTATTAATCACGAAGTCGCTTCCCGCGACCGCTTCTTCTAGCTCCGTTGTCTTCGAAAACTTGAGATCAGTTTTCATCTCTTCAGCTAATTTCGAGGCTAGAACATGCACCGCTTCAAGTCTTCCCTCATCAATGTCCATTAGAGTTACCTTGCTTTTGTGAAGTCCCTTTGTCTTGCAAATATCGCTCACTAGCCTAAGCGAAAACACTGCGCTTCCTGCACCTATTATGCAGATATTCACTGCAGACAAACCAATCCCTCCCAGTCGTCGTTTAGTAAATGATACCACTAATTTACTGCTGCTCAGAAACTCGAGACCATGTAGACAACTTATGGACAGTTAAACAAACAAATGCGTCGCTCAGTCAAATTGCTGTACATGTTCCAGAAAGACGTGTCTCATTCAGGACCTTTTGGAACCTTTTTCAAAGCAAATGCTTATTGCAATATTAACCGTAGTATAATATCTAGTGAGCTGTACTCGGTTTGAGGGACGAAGAAGACTATCAATCGGCTTTATGCCGAATAACAGGGGGTGTTTAGATGAAAAAGTGTTTGTTGGCAGTTCTTCTTTTGTCCGTAAGTCTGCTTTTTTCTTCGGGAAGTGTTGAGATCTTCAGCTGGTGGACCGGAGGAGGGGAAGAGGAAGGACTAGCTGCAATCTACGATGTCTTCAAAGCGAAGTATCCAGACGTAGAGATAATCAACGCAACGGTTGCCGGCGGAGCAGGAACGAATGCTAAGGCAGTCTTGAAGACCAGAATGCTCGGTGGTAATCCTCCCGATTCATTCCAGGTCCATGGGGGCATGGAGTTGATCGACACGTACGTTGTTACGGGAATGATGGAACCTCTTACCGCTATTCTAGAAAGCTGGGGAATTCTTGACAAGTTCCCTGAGGACATTATGACCATCTGTAGCTACGAAGGCGAGGTTTACTCGATTCCTGTTAACGTGCACAGAGGAAACGTGGTCTTCATAAACAATGAAATCCTCCGCAAGGTGGGAATCGACGAAGTGCCTACCGATGTACCCGGCTTCCTTGAAGTATGTGCAAAGATTAAGGAAGCAGGGTATATACCCCTATCGCTAGGAGACAAGGACAAGTGGGAAGCTGGGCATCTCTTTGAGACGATCTTGCTTTCAACTCTCGGACCTGATGGTTATAATGGTTTGTGGAACGGCGCGACAAGCTTCAGTGACCCGGGGGTTGAAAGAGCAATAGTCGTGTTTGAAGAATTGATCAAGTATGTGAATGAAGATCATGCCGCTCTCACCTGGCAGGACGCAACAAGAATGGTCTTTGAAGGAAAGGCAGCGTTCAATGTAATGGGAGACTGGGCAGAAGGTTACCTGAAGACGCTTGGCTGGACACCGGGAGTAGAGTTCAGCTGGATGGCAGTTCCAGGAACAGAGGGCTCCTTCATGGTTGTTACGGATACTTTTGGACTGCCTATGAACGCACCAAACAGAGAGAATGCTCTCAAGTGGTTGGAAATTGTCGCTTCGGTAGAAGGGCAGGATGCCTTCAACCCGATAAAGGGTTCGATTCCGGCAAGACTCGATGCAGACAAGTCTCTCTATGATCCCTATCTCATCTGGTCGATGGAGGATTTCTCGACCAACGCTCTATGTCCCTCTATTGCCCATGGATCAGCCGCTCCGGAAGGGTTCGTTACGGAGTTGAACGATGCAGTGAACATCTTCATAACCACAAAGGACAGAGCGGCCTTGATGAGAGCAATAAGAAATGCCGCTGAAGACTATATTGATTAATCCTTGTTAGTAGGGGCCTGCAAGTAGCAGGCCCCTTATTTGGGGGTGTTCTAAATCAAGAGGAAGACAAGACGTGGAATTATCTCCTTCCTGATTCTTTCACCAACATTCGCAGCAATAGGAATCTTCGTCTATTTTTTCATCGGTCAGACGATCAGAACGTCTGTTTCCAACTGGAATAGTTTCGCGAGACTCCTTAAAGGCGAATTTGAATTTGTCGGATTAAGAAATTACTTGAGACTCTTCGAAGATCCGAGATTCCAGACGGATCTATGGAACACCCTGTATTTCACTCTATTCTTCATACTGGGATGCTTGATTCTAGGGATAATTCTTGCTGCACTCATCGATCGAAACCTCAAGGCATCCAGTATATTCAGAAACATATATCTCTTCCCGATGGCGCTATCGTTTGTAGTAACCGGTGCCGTCTGGAGATGGATATTCGCTCCTGGAATACTTCCAAATAGCCCTCAGGGCATGAACCTTCTTCTCGATATTGTTGGGCTCGATCTCTTGCAGTGGAAGTGGTTCACAAGTACGGAGAGCTTCCTGAACTTCAATGTTGCGCTTATTCCTGTAATAGTTGCCGCTGTCTGGCAAATGTCAGGATATACTATGGCAATGTACCTTGCAGGGTTGCGCGGAATATCGCAAGATCTGATCGAGGCAGCTGAAGTGGATGGAGCGACGGGCTGGCAGATCTTCTGGAGAATCAAATTTCCTATTCTCAGGCCGATCACTTTGAGTGCGATGATCATTCTCGGTCACATATCGTTGAAGATATTTGATCTGGTCTATGCGATGACCGGAAGCGGGCCAAACAACGTTACCGATATGCCTGCGCTGTATATGTTTGAAACGACTTTCAGAGCAAACAAATACGCAACTGGATCGGCAATAGCTATCATTATGCTCTTGTTGGTCGCCGTTGTAATTATCCCATATCTTGCCTCGGCTTTCAGAAAGGAGAAGAGGGTATGATCAAGAAAATCGTCACTTACATTCTTCTGGTTGTATTTGCATTGTTCTTTCTGATGCCAATCTATGTCCTTCTGGCGACAAGTCTCAAACCTCTCAGAGAAGTCGGCCTGGAGAAAATGTGGTTCCTGCCTAAGGAACCCTCTCTTGATGGCTTCGCAAAGGCTTTCAACCGTCTCGCTCCTAACCTGAGGAATTCATTCATTTTGGTGATTCCTGCAACGCTCTTATCAGCCATAATTGGCTCTATTAACGGTTACGTTTTATCGAAACTGAAATTCAGAGGTTCCGATTTGCTTTTCGCTCTAGTTCTCTTCGGGATGTTCATTCCTTATCAGAGTGTCCTTTTCCCTCTTATTCGTTTCCTGCAAGACATAGGTCTTTACGGCTCACTTTGGGGATTGATTTTGGTCCATGTAGTTTATGGATTGCCGATAACAACTTTGATCTTCCGCAATTACTACAGTGAAGTACCTACGGAGCTAATTGAAGCGGCTGGAATAGATGGCGCCGGTATATTCAGGACCTACCTGAAAGTTCTCTTTCCAATTTCTCTACCCGGCTTCGTAGTAGTTGTGATCTGGCAGTTCACTAATATCTGGAACGAGTTTCTCTTCGCGGTAACTGTAACGAGTGATCCCACAAAGCAGCCAATTACAGTCGCTTTGGTCAATCTTGCCGGGAGTCAGGTTGTTGAATGGAATGTTCAGATGGCTGGAGCACTGCTGGCTGCTCTACCAACGCTGGTTGTCTATGTACTGCTTGGTAAATACTTCCTGAGAGGACTTCTTGCGGGCTCTGTCAAAGGCTAGAGAACTCTAGGCGATCCTTCTCAGTTAACACTCAGAGCTCTGTCGAGAAGATGCTGTCTATTCTGTGCCGAAATCTCGGCAAGCTCATCTTCAAACTTCATAGCTCTCCCTTCTTTTGAAGCTTTCAGGTAAAGGTGAAGCTGTCTTCCAACAACATTGCTCATCGTGAAGCCTGCTTTGTCTTCCATGGTCTTACGGAAGCTTTCTGCAACTTCCTCTCCAAATTCGTCCAGCAGATAGGCATATGTCATCCCGAAGATAAGAAACTCGGCGAACATATCCTCCCGGGAAGGATACTTCTCTCCGTAAGACTCGAGAATTCCAAGCGCGAAAGGTGAGTGCTCGAGTCTTTTGACGAGTTCGGCGTTCCGCGAGAGAAAGAGATCTGCACGCGGGTGACAGAACTCGTAAAAAGCAACGATTCTAGACCAGACGAAGTTCTCAAGATAACTGAAGAATTCTTCATCGGGCGCCGTGACCCCTGGCTCATAGGGCCACTTCTCGGTCGCTCTGCCTGGATATCTTGCAATACTGTAGAGCCCGTCAGATCCAGATGCACCAAGAGAAACAAGTTCAGGGAAAAGCGGATTTGGAGCAAAACAAGTTCTTTGTAACTATTCCAAAAAACCGCCACTAACTCTCTCAATACTATTACCGACCAAAGCTTCGATAGCGTCTTTCTCAACTTCATTCCATAGCGGCTTCTGGCTTTCCTGGAGTTTCTCCAGAGTTCCGGACTCGAGAACCCCCCTAATCTCCCTGTTCAAACCGCTCCTATGCAAACCCGGTTCGCATCTTTCGAGAAATGGCGGAAATTCAATTGGCTCGAGACCAGGCCATGAATGGCTAAGAATGTAAGTGAAGAAGAAATAGGACGGTGTTCCATCTCTCAATAAACTTTAAAGCTCATGAAAGCGGACCTTATTGCCTAGAATGAAGCTCTCTGTATCCAAACAGAGAGGGTGGTGTCTGTGGGGCTTCTGATTTGCACTTTGATTCAGCTCTGATGTCATAAGGGCTATTGCCATCACTTGGATCCGCTTGTCACTTTCGACCTTCATCTTCCATCTCATCTTCAGAGTGTGTCTTTATGAAAGAGGAAGAATCTTGATACAGACTCCAATCATCGAATCATACCAAAGATTGCAATCAAAGCAGAACTGACTCTTTGCGTAGATTTCATTATTGCATTGAGTCCCGACAATTGAAGCCATCAGAAACCGTCCTGGTAATTGTAGGATACCCCGGGCTCTAGATCCGAAACTGACGCAATCAGAGTTTGTAACAGCCATTCAGCTCTACACTCAGCTCAACACCATCTCTTCTCGAATTGAAAAAAACTATCCAAGATCGCCGAGTACACGATCACCAGATACAGTCCAAAATGACTTATGGAGATCAGATTTGAAGAGTTGAACCATCGGCGTAATAGAGAAATACATCCTTTGTTCTCTCGAAAGGTTTGAATCCATTCAGTAGAAAGGGTTCTAGATCAAAATCCTCGCTGGCCATGGTATGCATACGGCCGAAACCTCTCGCCCTAGCGTAACAAACAAGCTCCTTCACGAAAACCTCAATACTCTCCCTGTCCTCCATTTCAATGAAATTGATGTCAAGACAATCACTGAACTTGGAGTTTATCGACAAAACCGCCCAGTTAGCGCCATCTGAAAGTTGCACAGGATGTATCAGGAAACTGGTCTTTTTTGGAACTTCTTTTGGAATAAATGACCAGTCTTCGCTGATGTGATCATCGATTTCCGGAATCTCGTCGCTTTCCAGAAGATTGATGGAAAAGGGAGTCAATTCGTCAATCTCCTTCTCCAGATTTGTGAAGACAGCTATTCGTTCGAAGCCAAAAGCTTCGTTCATCTTGATCGAAGCCGTGTTGTCAAAGTAAGTTGCAAAATACAGCCTTTCAAGCCCCAGATCTCTGGTCAACTGCAACATCTCTTTGCCCAACTCTTTCCCGTATCCCCTTCCCTGAAAGGCGGGGTCTATTCTCATTCCTTCCATCCAGCCCACTTTGTCGGAGAATAGCCTTAGATTATCTATTCCAATTAATCCTCCTTCACTCCAAAAACCCATGAAATAGCAAGAGGGGTCGTCTACCCACTTGTCAAAAACCAAGGGGATATAGTCATCTCCTTCCCAGATCGTCTTTACGATCTCCTCCACTCTGCTCCGATCGCTCTTTTCCAGAAGCTTTATCATAAGTACACCTTTCTCACATAGGGAGATGTCATAACTCTTAACAGAGCTCCGTAAGACATTCTGAAGGGAATCGAGTCACCAACAGCAAAGGACTTCTCGGAATCGGTTACATCCACTATCAGATGGTCGCTCGAAGCATGAATTATTTCACATCCACTTACCAAAGGTGTCAATCCGGAGGGAACCACATCTTGTTCACCAAGATCAAGTATTGCCTTCATTCTCTTCCCTTTATCTACGAACCTTGGAATCCGACCAAAGGCATCATGACCGATATCGCCAATTGGTATGGAGGGCTTCTCTGCAAGTTCAATAATCTCTCCTACGAGAGTGAATGTGTTCTGTAGGGTTCCCGGAACTCTTCGGTTGTTAGTGACATCTGTTCCACACATGATAGATTCACCCAATCTGAAGTGATTTATGCCTCTGGGAAGCGTTCCATCTTCGAGAAGAGGAAGCGAAGCGGTGTTTCCTGCTGAGTATCTCCTCATGGAGTATCCGGTTGCCTTTCTAAGCGACTCTCCCAGGTCTAAAAGTATCTCGAATTTGGCGGGAGAGGCTATCACTCCGCCGAAACACCCGAGGTTTGTCCCAATTCCATCGAGATTCGTTCCGACAATCTCGAATGCCTTCATAAGAATTGCCTCAGCCTCGTAATACATGACTCCCTCTCTGAGGTCTCCGGTATCGATCATATATATGAATTTCAAATCTTTGCCGCTTTCAGTCGATACTTCATTGAGTCTGACCAAAGTCTCCAAATTCCCTATCAGAACCGTGTCTACTAGCTCCACTACTTCCCTGAATCTAGCCTGTTCAGGAAGTCTGAGCAGGAGGTAATCGGCCTTCATTCCAGAGCCTTTAATCCTCGATATGTTCTCCAGCCTTGACTCGCCAATTTCAGAAATGCCGTTCTTCAACAGTACATCTACTATGCTGGGATCGCCGCACACGACCTTAGTCACTCCGGCAATTTCTACCCCATTGTTCTTAGCCAGTTCCCTAATCCTTCTTACATTCTCTGCGATACTGTCCCTCTTCACTTCAACAAAAGCCATTCAAATCACCTCTAGTAAATTATATATTATGCTCCTCTTCCGTTCGCTGCCATCTCCTTATCTAACTAACTTGTTGTCGTATAATATCTACATCATGTATCAAAATAAGGGAAACTATTTGATTCTACTTTTTTTGAAGGAGCCGGAAGAGATTTCTTCTCGTGGAAAGGCCTGGTCTCTGGAAATGGGATACTATCTTTACGTTGGATCGGCAATGAAATCTCTTTCAGAACGAGTTAAGAGGCACCTCGTTGAGCGAAAGAAACGGCACTGGCACATCGATTTCCTGAGAGAAAAGGCAGAAGTTGTTGCAGTGTTGCTACTTCCATCTGAGCACCGTAGAGAAGAACAGCTTTCCCGGTTCGTCTCGAATTACGGCAAACAAGTTCCCGGCTTCGGAGCCACAGACTGTAAGATCGATTCAAATCTTTATAAGCTGGAATCAGAAGGCGTAGAAAGAGTATTCTCTTCTATCGTCCTAATATGGAGGGATAACTGTGATAGCATTTTTGAGTGACTGGGGACTAAGCAGCTATTATGTTGGTGTAGCTAAAGCCGCGATTAAAGAAGTAAATAGAAAGGCCGAGATAATAGATATATGCCATGATATCAAACCTTTCAGCATTAAACACGGAGCATACGTCGTGCAAAGAGTAATACGGGATCTTCCCAAGGATGCAGTCTTCCTCGCAGTTGTCGATCCCGGCGTGGGAACTTCGAGAAAGCCAATAATGATGATTCTTAAGGATGGAAGGCGGCTTGTTGGCCCCGACAACGGTTTGTTCACATTTGTTGGGGAAGAGTATGGTATTCACGAGATTCGTGAATTGGAAAACAGAGAATACCACAGAGGCAGTTCTAGAAGCTTCCACGGTAGAGATATCTTCGCTCCAGTGGCAGCCTATGTGGATGCGGGAGTCGAGCCAGAAAAGCTTGGTTCAAGACTTATGAACTTCGAGTACTTGAAATACAAGAAGCCTGTCAGAGATGGAAATACGATTATGGGAGAGACCGCCTTCTATGATCACTTTGGGAATCTCGAGACCAATATTCCAGCATCTCTTGGAAAGGATCTGGAAGAAGGCGATACTCTTGAGATAGTTAAAGGGAGAAGACCCTTCAAGCTGACCTTTGGAAACACTTACTACGATGTCAACCCGGGAAACCTGATGGCTCACTTCGATTCAGCCGGTTTTTTGGAGATAACTGTGAACAAGGGAAGCGCACAGCATTTCCTTTCTATTGAAGAAGGAGAACCCATAACGCTTGTCAAAGTCTGATAGAGGTCTGTTCAAACCAGGCTATCACTACATCGTAGGCGGAGTAGTGCTGGGCGCAGGATTCCTGTTCTCCCTCTTATACGGTTTCAGTCTCGAGAGAGTTTTTCTAGTAGTTGTTTTGGCGGCCACATCGACCGTTACCGTTTATTTCACACTAGTTAGGCAACTCGAGAGGCTAATAAGACTTGTCCGTACAGGTGAGAAAAAGACTATTGGAGAGCTTGATGGTCAGTTCAACGAGATATATGGTTTCTACAGGAATCTCTCTCTCCAGGTGGAAGAAGAGAGAAACTACTATGAGAAACTATACATGGATTACTCGGAACTCCTTAATACTCTCGATATTGCCGTTGTTTCGGTTGACGAGAAAGGGAATTTCGACCTAGTAAACGAGGCATTCATCAAGAGTTTTTCCTATGGAAGCCAGGGTGCCAGGTATCTGCGAATTGACAGATTCACAAGAAGAACAGGCCTAATCTTTCCTCTTCAAGAAGGGCAGTACGAAGTTTACAGTAAGAAACTCGGAAAACGCTACCAAGTTTCAGTAGCACATAAGAAAAAGAGCGGCTTCTTGCTTACTCTTACCGACAAGACCAGTCAGTGGAAGACAAAACAGCTTCTTGAAAAGACAAGAAGATACGCAGTAGACGCTCAGACAGTCGCCGACCTTGCACATGGACTCAAGCAACCTCTCGCAAATGTTAGACTGGCACTTGATCTGTTCAAGAGAACAAATAAAGCTGAATATATTGAGACTCTGTCGAGAGAGCTAAATTCTTTTCAAAGCAGGGTTGGGGGTATTCTACAGATCTTCAGATATGGAGAAGAGTTTGAAAGAGTCGATCTGTCAGAGCAGGTGAGCAAAATCGCCAGCTTTATGTCATCAATCTTCTCCGAAAAAAAGATTCAGCTTAGTTTAGTCTCTCTTGATAAGGGAACTGTGTTGATACAAAAGGGTAGACTCGAGAATGTGATAAAAAACCTCTTCATGAATGCTGTTGAAGCAACTACTCATGGAAAAGGTCTGATCCTCGTAAAAGTAAGGGCATCAAGAGAACTTCTGACGCTGATTCTAGCCGACAACGGAAAGGGAATAGACTTAGAGGCTCAGCAAAAGATATTCAAACCTTTCTTCTCAACTAAGTCAGAGGGATCGGGGCTCGGACTGTACCTCGTCCACAGTTTCTGCGAAGAGAACGATGTAAGATTGAAAATGAGGAGCGCACCCGGAAGGGGAACAGTATTTGCTTTGACCTTCAGGAGGCAAGTAAATGAAGAGCAGAATTCTATTGGTTGACGATGATCTCGCTTTCAACGGACTGCTGGGTGCAGCATTGGAAGAAGAGGGATACGAAGTTGTACAGGTATATAACCTGGCGCAGGCAAAAAAGCAGATATCCGAAGAAATCTTCGACTGTCTGATTCTTGACGTGAGACTGCCCGACGGTTCGGGACTTGAAATTCTTCCTGAGGCCTCGGCGAATGCACCTGTAATAGTAGTATCAGCACACGGAGACATCAACACTGCAATTGAAGCCGTAAGAAATGGCGCCTTCAATTTCCTTGAGAAACCCTTCGACTTGACTCACGCACTCCTTGAAGTGAAGCGAGCAATAGAGTTCTCGGAGGTTTCTCGGGAGAGAGATAACCTTGCAGAAATGGTAGTTGCGGAACCACCCGTAGAGATACTTGGAAATAGCAAAAGCGTTATTCGCATGAAGGAAACGATTGAAATGATTGCTCCGAAGAAGGTGACAGTCCTCCTTGAAGGCGAAAGCGGTACCGGAAAGGAAGTCGTTGCAAGAACCATTCATCAAAAAAGCGGAAGAAAGAAGTTCGTTCCGATAAACTGCGGTGCTATTCCTGAGAATCTATTCGAAAGCGAACTCTTCGGTTATGAGAAAGGAGCCTTCACCGGAGCAATGAACTCAAAACCCGGCTTGATCGAGGAGTCTCATCGCGGAACACTCTTTCTGGACGAGATATCGGAGATGCCGCTTCCTATGCAAGTGAAGCTCTTGAGAGTGCTTGAGACATCTAGCAGCCAGAGACTGGGAGGTACCAATTCTCGCAAGCTTGATTTGAGAGTAATAGCGGCAACGAACAGAGACCTGGAGATCGCCGTGGCTGAAGGTGTCTTCAGAAGTGACCTCTTCTACAGACTGAACGTCGTGAGATTGAAGATTGACCCCTTAAGGGAGAGGAGAGAAGATATCCCACTTCTGATTAGTCACTTTTTGCCTACGCTTTGTGACGAGCTTGGCATGAAGAGGATCTCAAAAGTACCCGAAGAGTTTACCGAAAGCATGAAGGACTACGATTGGCCAGGGAATGTGCGTGAACTACGTAACAGGCTGTTGTCAATCCTTGCGGTGAACGGTACCTTGAAAAGCCTCTCCCGTTCGACAACTCCCGAACGTAAGCAAGTTCTCGAAGACGATTTTAGATTCGAAGAAGTATCTCTCGACGAGCTGGAGAGGCGCTACATATACTGGCTAATTGAGAGAAACGAAGGAAACAAAACAAGAGTTGCGAAGATTCTCGGGATAAGCAAGAGCACGCTTTACGAAAAACTTAAGAGGTGGAACATCTTTGAAAGTAATAACAACTCACCGTAATCCGGATTTCGATGCGTTCGCATCTGCGGTTGCAGCTCAGAAGCTCTATCCAGATCACATTATCGTCTTTGGAGGACAGCTTGTTCCTGCGTTGAAGAGCTTCCTTTCTTCGAAAAGTCTTCTGCTGTCTTTCTACTACATCAACGAGCTGAAGATCTCCGATCTCTCCTCTGTGGTTATTGTTGACACATCAGATATAAAGAGGATTCCCTCTTCTTTGCAAAGAGTAATCGGAAAGAACACAGAATTAAGGTTTTTCGATCATCACAGGACAAGTCTTTCGGGCAATCAGATCGGAGTTTTCAGAGAACTGGGGTCCTGCACTACTCTACTGTGCAACCAATTGCGGAAGAAGAAGAAGGAGATTTCCCGAAATGAGGCAACTCTATTTGCAACGGCCATCTACAGGGAAACGGGAAACTTCACCCATGCCTCGACCAAAGCACAGGACCTCAGAACGGCAGCGTGGCTTATAGATATCGGTGCCCAGCCGGACGACCTGGGAGTTTACTCTGGTTACAGGTTAAGTTCAGCCCAGCAGAGACTTGTTGAATCATTGATCCTGGGTTTGAAGAGCAAACTTGTCAGAGGCGTGGAAGTCAATATCGCAACTGCAAAGAGAGACTCTCTACCCGGCGGCTTCAGTCTCGTTGTGGAGAAGCTCTGGTCGTTTCTGGGGGTCGAGAATCTAGTGGTCTTGCTCGAGACCAAAAGCAGAGTCTATTTCACAATGAGATCACGATACATGAGTCTAGACACGGCAAAACTCGAGGGAGTTCTAAGGAACGGCGGCGGGTCTTACACTCTCGGCTACTTTGAAGCTTGCTCTGTTGAAGATGCCGAAGAAAAGATAATCAGGAACTTCGAAGACAACATTGATCGTCTTATAAAGGTCCGGGAGATAATGTCTTCTCCTGTAAGAACAGTACTAGCCGAGATGAAAGTGGAGGACGTCTTCAAGATAATGCACAGAACCGGTCATCACACACTTCCAGTGGTAGACCACGAAAAGATAGTGGGTGTCTCGAAGTACAGAAACGTTGAAAAAGCCGTTCGCCACGGACTTGCAACAAGAAGAATAATCGAAGTCATGGACCGCTTTTTCGTTACAGCCTCTGCTGATGATTCAGTTCAATCGGCGACTGACAAGATGGTAGAGAACGATACAACCGCAATACTGATTATCGACAACGGCATACTAATTGGAATCGTTACTAGAACTGATTTGCTGAAAAGCGCTTTTGGAAGAAAGAGGATAATCGACCCTGGAGGCAATGACAGTGATCAGAGTTATTCGAAGTTTCCTATCGAAGATCTCATTGAGGAACGTGTGGAAAAGCGAATAGTAACTATGTTGAGATTTCTTGGAGCGGTCGGGAGCGAATTGAATATGCCGACATATATCGTTGGGGGTTTTGTCAGAGATTTACTTCTTAACAAACAGAATCTTGACCTGGATGTTGTAGTTGAGGGAAACGCAAACGCTTTTGCCGAGACTTTCAAGAAATATTTCAACATCAAGATCGTAGAGCACAGAGAGTTCCTTGCAAGCTCGATGTTCTTCAACGACGGGCTGAGAATCGACGTAGCTACCGCTAGAACTGAGTATTATAAGAAGCCTGCAATGCTTCCGGAAGTGGAAATGAGCACGATCAAGAAAGATCTATATAGAAGGGACTTCTCAATAAACGCAATGGCAGTGAAACTTAACCAGGAAGAGTTTGGGATACTGATCGATTTTTTTGGTTCAAGAAGGGATCTTTCAAAAGGAGTGATAAGGGCGCTGCATCCACTTAGTTTTATTGAGGACCCAACCAGAATTCTCAGAGCAGTTAGGTTCGAACAACGCTTTGGATTCGAAATTGAAGTGAGGACTGCCGAACTACTGAAGCAGTGCGCTGCCGAAGGCTATCTTGATAGAGTGACAGGGCAACGGCTTAGGGATGAGTTGATTAAGACTCTCTATGAACCTCTTCCTTTGAAGGCTTTGAGAAGGCTTTCGGGGTTTGGCGTAACTGAGAAGCTCTTCCCACAGTCGAAATTTGATAGAGAAACCGATATAATGCTTTACAGGTACTTCTGCAGAAGAGACAGAAACGCTTCGATTATAGGAGAAGACAAAATATTCTACACTCTCTTGATGATTATGCTTAGAAATAGCGATAATGAGGCTGTTGAATGGTGTATCGAACGCTACGGACTTACGAGAAACTTTCTCGACAGGCTTACTGATGCAATAGACACTGCTGGTAGAATAGTAAATGAGAAGCCCAAAACGCCTTCTCAGTTTCATGTTTTGCTTAGAACAAGGAAACCGGAAACCCTGAACTTCATTGACAGCCATCTCGATAATGATTATGACCTCCTGTTTTTCTCTTATCTGAAGAGATTGAGCGAAACAAGATTGACAATCGACGGAAACGCGCTAATAGAGAAATACGGCATGAAAGAAGGACCGGAGATCAGGGAAGCGCTTGACAGACTGTTCTGTGCGAGACTGGACGGTCTTGCTGAAGAAGAGGAAGATGAATTTGTCAGGAAATACCTGAAAGGGAGGGGATCGAAATGAAAAGAGCGAAGTTGTTCTTGGTATTGGGTGTATTAGTAGTAGTTGCGTTCACAGTTTCTTCTTGTTTCCCAATTAAAGGAACCATCCTGCTTCTAGCGCAGAGAATCGGATGGGAACCCGGAAAGCCGGTCGTTATTGAAGCCAACGCACTATTATTCATGCCAGATCAATCGTCGAACTACCAGTGGTCAGTAGATGCCAAACCTCAAGGGAGTTTTAATTGGATACCGAGAAATGACCTGGTTAAAATAATCCCGAGCGACAGAAACTCGAAAGTTGTCGTTTACCTTCCTGTTTACGAAAACTTCGAAATCAAGATTACCGCAAAAATCTCTGGAACCAGTGCAAGTGGAGATCATGCGAACTACAGCTCAGAGATTACGAAACACGTAAGCGAAATACCCGATGTATTGGTTGAGGTCTTCGAGAAGAGTCTTGGGTTCAATACACCAGACTTGTGGTTTGAGGATTATTTGGATGGTGGTAGATCAAGTTCGGCAAGGACTCCTGTGTTTTTTAAACTCAGCAAGGCTCTGCACTCAACTGCTTACTACAACAGAATCGGTTGGGGAGTATACCCTAAAAATGAAAGCATTCTTCCGGCTGCACAAGTGGTGTTTCATGGCGATGCTGACTACGTTGTAAACAGCACCTCGACATCTGTTTCTACAACCATGGAGAACTGGTTTAAGCTTGTGGATATTGATCACAACCGATTCAAGATGCGAATCGAGCCGCAGAGTCTTGTAGGACTAGATTCAGGATGGAGAGCCAAAGACTGGATAGTATCACTGAACGTTTCTCAGGCTGTTCTGGATAGTCCAGACACACTAATATATCTTGTGAAAATCGATCGTTCAAGTTACAGAGCAACTCATATATATAATATTAAAAATGAATTCTCTCTTTCTGAAGCAAGCGGCGATTTTCGAGAAGAGGCAATTGTTCCCGCAGTAGCGTACCTTCATGAATCGAAATATGGAACACTTTGGAGTGAGGATAGTTATTTTGCAGTTGTAGTTATGAATTTTGACAGTGTAGAACCCCAGGTAATAAATGATCCATATGTAATCAAAGCTGCTGAGATGATCTGGTAGCAAAGGAGAAAGGCTTGGAAGAGAGAGTTCTCGTAGTCGATGTTGATTGTCTAGGAGAGCTGGCAACCCGTAACGGGTTGCTGGCTCTTCCTTTGGATGAAATTAGAGAACGCGTCAGGAGATTCGGAAGGTTCGTACCGCGTTCCGATGCAGAGCACGATGAATCAATGAGGCAAATAATACCTTATGCGGTCTTCAAGAATGGAAATGAACACCTCCTCATGAAGAGAACTAAGAAGCAAGGAGAAGCGCGTCTTCACGACATGTATTCGATAGGTGTCGGGGGTCACATCAATCCACAAGACGGAGCGTATCCCTGGGAGGCATTTGAGAATGGCTTCGAACGGGAGATCCGAGAAGAAGTCTCGGTGGAAATTCACTCAATTGAATACTTGGGAATCTTGAATGACCTTCAGACGGCTGTAAGCAGGGTCCACATGGGTATTGTATACTTGGCAGAGGTGGATTTCAACGGATTTAACGAAGTAGAAAAGTTCACGGGTGAGATGGTCCACCTGGCAATGCTTTACAAATATAGGGAGAAGATGGAAACATGGTCTCAAATCGTTTTGGGATATCTTCTGTCTCGTTGAAATGTCCGGCAAAGATAAACCTGTATCTTGCGGTAGATAAGAGGAGAAGTGACGGATTTCATAACATAAGCTCCGTCTTCCAGACAATAGATTTATTTGATGAGCTGATCCTTACTCCAGGAGTTAGTGAGACTTACTTCAAATGCAATACCAACATAAGCTGGAATCAAGAGAACACTCTTCACAAAGCGCTTACTGAAGTTGAAAGGCAGACTGGGAGAAAGATCGAAATTGGAATGGAACTGAAGAAGAGGATTCCTCCAGGAGGAGGTTTGGGTGGAGGTAGTTCAGATGCCGCTTCTTTACTGAGATTCTTTGCTCAGATATTCGAAATCGAACCTGAAAGAGTGATTGAAATGGCATCGATGGTCGGTAGCGATGTCCCTTTCTTTCTTAGAGGTGGAACAGCAATAGTTTCGGGAAGAGGCGAGATTCTTAGTTATCCTGGCGATGTAACGGGATATTCCGTTGATTTGAGCTTTCCGGAGGTTGAGGTCTTGACAGTACTGGCATACAGATTAATAGATGAAGGGGATTTCTTTCCTGGAATTGATGAGAGAGGGGCCGAGCAATACTATAAAGCTCTGAAGGCTCATGATAGCCTTGGGATAAAGAATCTTTCTCTAAATTCATTTCAGAATCCTATCTTCAGTCGCTTTGCGGAGATCAAAGAGCATTATTCGAAATCCTCGTTGGAGAAGCCTAATGCAGTCGTTACAATGATGACAGGATCAGGATCAACCATCTTCTCGCTTTTTCAAGGCAGAATTGGAAAGTACAGGTTCATTAGTTCAGAGGAGCTGAATAGAATATGGTATTCGACGGGTTGACTCTTCAGAGAGTCTTAGCAGAGATCTCAACTGGTCTTGGAACGCAGCTTCGGCAGGTATATCAGATTGGAAAGACGGAATTCTTTCTTAAGCTGTCAAAGATGGGAATCGAGATTTCCGTAAACCCCTCTTCTCCATATGTAATTGCATCTGAAAGAGATCGGAACTCCCCGTCGCTAGAAACCCCTTTCAGCATCTTCTTGAGAAGACATTTGAACGGTTTCTTTGTCACAGGAATAGAACAGAAGGAAATGGACAGAATACTGAGGCTAGACTTTGAAGGAAGGGATGCCTTTGGCGAAAGGACGAAGTACTCTATTGTAACTGAATTCATTGGCCCGGGCTCGAATATGATAGTGCTTAATGAAGAAGGCTTGATAGAGCAGACATTCAAAGAGATGATTACTTCTAAGAGGTCTCTGGTTAGAGGACTTAAGTATTATTCTCCCGAAAGCCCCGGAAGGTGTTTGAGAGAACTGTCAGCTGAAGAAATTGTCTCCACCCTTCAAGAGTCTAATCAGATTCTTTCGAAGGCAATCAGCGTATCCTTTACTGGCCTCTCACGAGCAACAACTGAAAACATAGTCGGATATCTTCAACTTGAAGACGTTCCTCCTCTTGCACTTGGAAAGGAAAGGCTCCGCGAGACTGCCGAATTCTTGAAGAGTCTGGTAGACAACTCCAGTGACGACTTTCTTTTCACTCTTGAAGCCAAGAACGGAAATGAGCTTTCTCCAATCCCTCTTGATTTCAAGGGTCATTGTGAGAAGATTCCGGCATCCCTGGCGATCAGCAAGACTCTTGAATCGATAGGGGTTGAAACCGAGATTGACAGGAGAAAGTCAACGATTCTCAGAAAAATCGAGAGAGCTTCAAAGCGACTCTTCCTATTAGCCGAGAAGCTTGAGAAAGAGCTTGCAGAAGTGGAAAACTATGAAGAATTCAGAAGATACGGAGAGCTACTCGTCGCAAATCTTTACCGGTTGAAGGAAAGACAGTCAGAAGTGGAGCTTGATGACTGGGAAAGCTCTAGCAAGGTGAGAATATCGCTCGATAAGAGACTGACGCCATCGGAAAACGCACAACTCTTTTTCAAGTACTTCAGCAAGTCACAGCGGAAAGAGTTTCAAGTGAAGAAACGGCTGAGAATACTTCGTGCTGAAAGCGATTACTTGGAGCAGCTGAAAGAGATGATCGTTCAGGCAGAAACAATTGACGATATTCAGGAATTCTCATCGGAATTGGAAGAAGCAGGAATAATTCACAAAGGCAAGAGCGAAAGAAAGAAGAAAAAGAAGGTTCAGAAGTACGGACCGAGAGTCTTCGAAAGAGATGGAATGAAGTACCTCGTGGGAAGAAACAATCTTCAGAATGACGACATAACGAAAAACGCTTCCAGGAATGATCTGTGGTTTCATGCCCGAGGCATTCCCGGAGCCCATGTTATACTTAAGAGAGCGGGAAAAGAGATCACTTCAGATGCTCTCCATTACGGCTCTTTTCTTGCAGCAATGTATTCAAGAGGAAAGCAATCTGGGAAGGTGGAAGTAGTATATACCGAAGTTCAAAACATAAGAAAGCCCAAAGGAGCTAAGCCAGGGATGGTTCTATATAAAAAATCGGAAACAGTTACGGTAGATCTCACCAAAGAGATGGTACCGAAAAAATGATAAAGCTTCCTCCATATATCTTTTTTTTAGGAGGTTTCCTAACTTACGCTTCGATCTTCTTTTCGAGTGCTGCCGTGTCGATGACGATGTCGGTTATCGGAATGACAATAAGCCTCTATATCTGGTATATTCTTGCCTGGAATCGCGATAGACACATAAAGAATATGAAAACGAAGGGCCTCGTTAAGCCGGAGCAAATTCTTGAGCTCAAAATCACAAGTAATTCCAGAGTCTGGGTAATTCTGTACTCCGCCAGCTATTTGACAATGAACTTGACGGGTCTTTATATCGTCAAGGCCATTGTTGAAAACATAGACATCAACCTCGATGTCCCCAGCGTGGAAGAACTGATGACGCTGCTCGGCACTGGCTACGTTCTTTCCAGCTGGTTGTTCTTCTTGACAGGAATCGCTTCTCTGTTTCTTTACGGAAAGCTGATCACAATGCTGTACAACGACGAGATGAAGATACAGTCACTTGAGAGCAAACACAGGAACATCCCTGAGTTGATTGTCAAGCCACTGTCTATAGTTGTGATGGTAGTCTTCACGCTCGTAACCTACGGCCTGTTTAGCTGGTTCATGAGATACAGGTTGGCCGCTATACAAAGATTTCACAACCAGATCGAGAGTAAGCTTGACGAGCTAGATATTTCATTTAAGGAAAAGGCGATTCAGGAGCAACAGCAAGAGAGAATAGAGAGTCCAAAAACGAAAGACAAAGAAATCCTGGACAAATACTCTTCCAGTCTTGCCACGACCGGCGAAAGCGAAAGAAGAAAAGAGATTATCGCTTCTCTATTCAGAGATCTGGGCGATCTGAAATCCGACCAGGCTTTATCTCTGCTCAATAATCTACTTTCGAAGCAGTTACTTACGGAAAATGAGTTCAACAGGCTCACAAGACTTTTAGTTTAGCAGGAGGAAGGAAATTGATCCGATTCAGAAGTGCAACCATAACTTTGATAATAATAAATGTCGTCGTATATCTTTTTGTTATGATCATGGGGCTTTTCAGGGGCCCACAGGGTATCAGTTATCGCGACTTGATAACGGTTTATGGCGGGGTGAGCAGGTTTGCTCTTTCAAATGGCCTCATTTACACCCCTCTGACCGCTCTCTTCCTTCATGGAAATCTGATGCACATTCTCTTCAACATGTGGGCTCTATTTCAGCTTGGACACATAGTTGAAGGAGTTTATGGTATGAAGTGGTACCTTATCTTCTACTTCATTACGGGAATTAGCGGGAGCCTGAGTGCTGCTGCGTTTTCTAATGCATTCACTATTGGCTCGAGCAGCGCTATCTTCGGACTCGTAGGTATCCTTTTCACTTTGGGACTTAAAGATGACACTCCTGTCGCGCTACGCTCGATAACCGGGTACTCCCTACTTCCTATCATATTGATCAACTTGTTTCTCGGCTTCAGTATTCCAGGGATAAGCAACGCAGCTCATATTGGTGGCCTTGTGGCCGGTGCGATAATCGGTTGGTTCGCAAAGCCTGCTTATGCTAGATTCGCCCGTACTAGAAAAGTCTTTACGAAGGTGAAGGAGAAGAGTCCCGAAGAGTTCTCCAGAGATATTCTTGTAAGGTATATTCCTGTTCTGAACGATCTCAAAAACGTGAAATCAGAAGAGAGAACGTTGAGAATCGTTCAGTTGAGAAGTGAGCTGAGCAGTCTAAAGGATCAGGAAGTAGCCTCAAAAGTTCTCTGGGAGCTCTACAGACGTGATCTACTTTCAGAAGAGGAGTTCGAACGCTTGAGAAGATTTCTTTGACATTACAATAAGAGCCCCTTTCGGGGCTCTTTCATTCTATGAAGTCGCCGTCGATATGCATCTCAGCATCCACAAAGTCTTCTACAAAGAGAACTCGGGGAGCGTCAATACCGTTGAAATTAGTAGCATACTCGGTTGTGTAAGCACCGGCATTGATGAAGTATAATATGTCTCCGTAACCAATGTTCTTCGGAAGATCGATTTCATGATAGATCGTATCCACGGAATCACATGTGGGTCCCGCAAGATGAAAAGAGATCTTTGTGTCATCAACCTTTCCTTCGGTAAGGACCTCGTATCTGAACCCTTCGATTGTCTCCGTGAGGCCGTGAAAGACACCTGCATCTATGTAGACCCAGTTTTCATTACCTTTCTTGCTTCTGAGGATCACCTGGCTTACGAGAATCGCTGAATTCCCAACCATCGATCTTCCTGGTTCTATGAAGAGCTCGAGATTAGAAACTGAAGACATGTACTTGTCGAGTGCTTTGTTAATAATATCACCATATGCCTTGACAGACTTGATTTCTCTGACGTGCTTAACCGGCATCCCTCCACCAAGGTTCAGCATCCTGAGATTTATACCCTTAGAGCGCAGAGTCTTGAATACTTCCGAGGCATCTCTTATGGCGTCGTCCCAGCTATTGACGTTGTAATTCTGAGAACCAACATGGAAGCTTACTCCGTAAGCGTCAAGTCCAAGCTGATCGGCGTATTCCATTATTGAAATGACATGGTTCACATCGGTTCCAAACTTTCTTGACAGAGGCCAGTCGCAATCGCCGCCGCTGGTAGCGATTCTTCCGTACACTTTGCTTCCGGGAGCGTGGGCGGCTATCTTCTCCACTTCCATTTCCGAGTCGACAGCATAGTAGTCTATTCCAACGGAATAAGCGTATGCAATATCCTCTACTTTCTTGATCGTATTCCCAAAACTCATTCTTTCTGGACCAATTCCAAGCGAGAGGAGTTTCTCAATCTCTCCGCGCGATGCTACGTCGAAATTACTGCCGAGGTCCCGAAGAGTCTCGATAATCCTGGGGTGTGAGTTCGCTTTAACCGCGTAAAACACCTGAACATTCCTAACATGGCTTACAATGTCGAAATAGTTGTTTCTAACGTAATCCATATCCATTATCAAGAATGGTGTCTTTACTTCTCTTGCGGCCTTTCTTACCTCAGGGGTAATGTGCACTACGGCATCCCTCCTATAAAATAATCAAGTTATTGTAGCATCGATACTATGAAGGAATGCCAAAGATAAAATGTCATTTATAGTTTAATAACGTTACAAAACCATATTGCCCAATAATAGGCGCTTTCAGCTTTCTATGAGGAGTCTGCAAGTTTTTTCTAGAAATTCCCGATCAATATCATTGAAACTGTTTTGAAAATGACTGTCAATATCCAGTTCACCTATGACTGTTTCATCGACAATCAAGGGTAGTACGATCTCTGACTTGGTACGCGCGCTGCACGAAAGATAGTTGGTCTCCTGTGAAACATCTGGTATGAGAAATACACTCTTCGTCTCGGCCGCCTGGCCGCAAATTCCGCTACCAAAGCCTATCCTGACGTGTTCGGTGGGTTCGCCCACATACGGTCCCAGTATGAGGGAGTTATCTCCATCGGAAAGATAGAAGCCTGTCCAGTTATAGTAGTCTACATACTTGTCGAGAAGTTTCGAGATAATCGTCATCTTCTCATCAAAACCGCATTCCTTAGTGCTCATCTCTATGTACTTGAGTAAACGGTCAAATCTCTGTACCTTCTCCTCCAGAGACATACTAATGCGAACGTTCATTTCGGAATACTCTATGAAGTCTTCCAATGCCCTCATGGCTACGGCAGGGAAGTCTTTTATGTTGCCTTCACTCCAGCAATGAAGAAGATCTATCATTACTACATTTCCCTTTGACGTTGGAACGATAAGATGCTCTTGTTTTCCCAGAGCACCCAGAATGTGGATCACAAAGTCTTCCCTTTCCAGGTGAAGCTGTGACGATATCTTTCCAAGATTTTTAAGGACCCTCCCTTTCTCGATAGGACCATGACTTTCCCAATAATGAGAAAGTCTGTCTATCTCCCTTCTTTCCAGTTTCTCAATCTCTCCCGAGAGGGTTCTGTCATCGAGATTGTTCTTGAACATGTATTCTTCGAGTACCCTTGGATGCTTTTCTCTGTATGCAGCCCAGAAGTCTCCCCACTTTTCCTTCGGATAGCTTAGAATACTGAAATAGTCATAAGTGAAATCCCTGAAAATGCTCCTCATCTAGCTACTTTCCTCCTACGCCAAGCAATACATAAGCATCATAATTGGACGGGTAGAATCTGTTTTCAGAAAGCGAATCGATCAGGCCGTAGTAGTAGTCCAGTCCCCCAAAGCTTGAAGTAACCATTACTATAGGTCTATGATATACATGAGCCTTAGAGAATAGCTCCCTGATTTCCGTTGCTCTAGTATTAATGAAGAGATATGTACCTCTCTTTTCAATCCCATTTATTTCTGGAACTAGACCCGTTGCATCTATCTTCACGCCTGCCTGAGCAGACCACTGAGCTTTTATTGTCTCGGCAAAATCTCCGAAACGAGTGCTGTAATCAGGAATGTTATTGACTACAAGAATTTTTGGTGAAGAGCTTGCACCCCTTGTAGGTTCTGGATCATCACTTCCCGGTCCTGTAGGTATTATCCGACCTTCTCCATCTATGTAGTAGTCTATCTGGGCAAAGCTGACAGACCTCGGTCCAGTGAAAAAGCCGACGGCGAAATCCGTGAGAGACTTCTTGTCGATGCTGATATCTGTCTTTTCAAGCAAGAAGTCAATCATCTCGACTATCTTTGAGGGTCCTGCGTTAACAAGGTTCTTCAAGAACTGCTCCACCACCTGTCTCTGCCTCTCTATCCGGCCCAAATCCCCAGAATCCGCCTGCCTATAACGCAGAAACTTGAGCAAATCTTCACCCTCAAGAAAGTGTATTCCAGGTTCAAAGTGAATGTGGAGTCCCTGCTGAAAGTCATCGTGATGCATCAAGGAATTCACTTCAACTCTTATAGGACCGGTGAACCTTGTGAGTTCAGTCACGGTGCTGAAATCAACAACTACCCAACCGGTTATTTCTCTTTCTGTGAGTTCCTCGACTCCCTTGATAAGTGCCTCCATTCCGAATGAGTTGTATAGTGAATTGATCTTCCTTTTCTCAGATCCATAAGAAATAACTGTATCTCTCGGAATACTTTTCAAGAGAAGTTTTCCAGAGGATCCAAAGTAGACTATGGAAATATAGTCAGTTCTTCCGCCAACGGCAGCCTTTGAGTTACCTCCAGAATCTATGCCAACTATCAGCACTGTCTCTCCCGCAAGGTCTCTTCCAGTCATAGAACCGTATGCATCTCTGAAAACCAGAAAAACTAGGAAGAAGAAGAGAAAGACCTGAAGAACCGAAATTGTTGCAAGGGTAAAGTGAACAGACTTCATCAGTTTGAGAGTGCTCTCTTCACACTGTCAAGAGAATCGGGCTTTAGATATAGACGGCTAACGGTTTCTCCTCCAACCCCTACAGAGATCTTCAAAGGAAACTGAGTTAGTGTTTCCAGCTGATACGCCATCCTTGAAGAGCTTCCAAGTCTGTCGAGAAGTACGGCAATCCCCCTAGATGTAAGAGTAGTGGAACCGTCGTTTTCCTTTACTGTTTCTGCAAGTCCATTTATCTTCCAGTAATCGAACAACTTGAACCCTCTTAATGCCATTGCATCAATTAGCTGAACGGGATTCGAAGCATTCACACCTAATCCCGATGCGAGTTCACTTATCAGCTTAGGACTAAGATTCACGAAGTATGAGAAGTCACTGTTGGTGTTCAACCAACTATGCACCAATCTCATTGCCTCTGCACCAAGTTGAGGATCAAGGACCTCTTTGGAGTTCTCGATCGTTGCAAATACCGGAAAAGTTACCACAGAAGTCCGGGCGCTCACAGTGGTTCTCAAATAGTAGTACACGTGTTCATTGCCCTCCTGCCAGTGGAAGAGATAGTCCACATAACTTGCCTTCATCTCATCGCTTCCGCTGACTGAGCTGATTGTGAAATACACATAACCGGCACCGGCAGCAACGATTACTAAGATAACAATGATCAGCCACAACAACTTCGGACCACGTCGTTTCTTTGGCTTAATTAGAGACATGATTGGCACCTCCAAGTAATTCATTCCACGTCCACACAGTCTCAGGAAGCAAGAGACTGCCCGACTTTACGGCCCATGTTATTTTCAATCTTATCACGTCAACAAACGATTTTTCCAGATCTGCTTCGGCCGCCACACGAATCTGGAGGGCCTCGGGAAAGGATCTACTTTCCTCGCTAATATCGGCAATCATAAGTATCTTTCCAAGCATACACATACCGGGAATCCCGCTGACATGCCAGTACACTGCCTCAAACACGTCACCTTGCAGTCCGAACTCTTCATTTAGAAAACAGGCAGCAACCTTGCCATGAAGAAGAATTGGGAAGTTTCTCTCGATATCTGATGGCTCTATCCCGTATGAGACTGCCTTTCGCATAAGTTCATCTCCATCCGCATCTCGGAAGAGATCGTGCGACAAGGCTGCGAGTGCTGCCTTAAAAGGGTCAGAGTTATGTACAACGCTGAGTCTCTTTGCCAATCTCTCGACCCCCGAAATGTGTTCTAGTCTCTCTGGAGAGCAAGTCTCTTCTGCCTTCTCACGAACAGCTTCAGTTAGCAAATCGTACCCTATATTCAACCTCTACCTCCGCTACCTCGCCTGGATCGACCGATACCGTGTAAGTCCACATACCTGTTTCTTTTATGTACTCGAAATCACAATCTTCACAATTCAGGTGGAATTGTTCGGCGTTCTGACCAAGGTAGTCTTCAATTTCAACTGTAACAGTCTCCTCGGAAAGGTTCCTAACGTAATAAGTGTTCTTGTAATATCTATACTTTGAATCACCAAGCGTTGTCACAGTCGTCTTTCTACCCGAAACTTCTATTGATCTTGCTATGCTTTGAAGAACAACACTCTCTCCCTTTGCAATATTTCCAATTCCTGCGGAACCTAAGTATACAGATTCGCTCCAGACCTCCATGACGCCGGACGGAAGATCAATTGGAACTTCATTCAGATAAACGTCAATTTCAACTCCGGTGAAGCTACTTCCGCCTCTACTTGCTCTGAAGACTAGCCTCTTATCTCCAGAAAAGAGTTCGGAGAGAAACGCGATATAGTTGGTGCCACGTTTCAGAGGAACGGAAATCTCGTAAAGTCTCGTCTCAGCATCGGAAGTAGCAGGAGATACTGAGTAAGATTCATTTACCATCTTTGCCGCCATGTCCCTGGTTGCATAACCGTAACCTGGATTTGATGAGACAAGAGTCACGTTTTCATCGGTTTCCATTTCAAGATGCACTATCATAAGACCCGTTAGAGAGAAATCCTTAAGTGAGAGCGAGTACCTCGTGGTCCAGCTGTTGTTCCTAACTTGATACGCAAATGAAGACTGACCGCTGAAGCTATCCTGGGAGTTCAACAGAAAACGGGCGTTTGGGCTGAACTCATCGGAGAAAACAGGATACCCTTTTGGATTCACGATGATTTCGCCATATGAATTTCTGAATACTGGAAGAGGCGAGACAACCTCAAGTCTCTCAACTCTACCGTCTTCATAAACAAACTTAACAGGTCTTCCCAGATTTCTTTCGTATAGCGATTCCACGCTGTCACCTGGAACAAAGTTGATCGTAGTAGACTCAGGCACCCCAAATACCGAGAAGGTTTCTGGTTGAACCTGGACACCATAAGGAACCTCAATAACCGCTCTTCCTTTCTCAAAAGCTACCTCCCCGGTAAGAATCGAGAAACCATTGAAAATATAGAGTTGCTCAGAAAATGCGACAAATGCTCCGATAATGAAAACAACTAGAATCAGAAACCTTTTCATACCCCACCTCCAGTTATCACCAGATCTCTCCTTCCTCTCCATAGACTTCGACACCGTTCCAGATCATTCGCTGCCAAACAGACTGAAATAGAGAGTCCAGCTCGCTTCTTTTGCACGCAACCATGCTTACGGTAATCTCTGCTTCCAGCTTCGAATCGTGCTTTCCCGTCTCCACAACGGAAGCGTTGAAGTTTCTTCGAAGGTCGCTAAGGATCGGCCTTATGATGGACCGTTTTTCCTTCAATGAGCTTATTCCGTAAAGTCTCAATACATAGGTCACATAACCTACGTGCATCTTGTCTCCTCCAAGTTCTCTCGAATCTTTGACATCTGGCGCTTGACTGCCGTTCAAAAGAAAGCGGGGGATAACCCCCGCTTCGTCAATCTGAAAAGCCTTACTTCTGCTGTTCTTCAAGCTCCCTCTGTCGTTCGAGAATGATTTTCTGCTGGACATCTGGTGGGGTCTCCTGATAAGAGTTGAATCTCATGGTGAAGTAGCCCCTTCCGCTAGTTATAGAGCTCAGCTTGTTAGCAAAATCAAGCATTTCCGCAAGTGGGACCTGAGCGACGACTTTCGAAGTGCCCTTCCCTTGAGGTTCCATGCCCATCGGTCTGCCTCTTCTAGAAGTTATCTCACCCATTATATCCCCTGTCGCTTCTTCGGGAACGAAGACATCGACATCCATCAAAGGTTCAAGAATTACCGGATTGGCTTCTCCCATACCATTCTTGAACGCCTGCCTGGCAGCTATCTGGAAAGACATATCTGAAGAATCTACATCGTGGTAAGAACCGTAGAAAAGCGTTACTTTTGCATCGACTACCGGATAAGAAGCCAGCACGCCCTTTTTCATTGCCTCAACGACACCTTTCTCAACTGCAGGGATATAGTTTTTCGGAACGACCCCGCCGACGATTTTATCAATGAACTCAAAACCGGCACCACGTTCATTAGGCTCAATTTTGATCTGAACGTGTCCGTATTGACCGTGACCACCGGTTTGCTTTTTGTGTTTATACTCAGCCTCAACGGTCTTTCTCACTGTCTCTCTGTAGGCGATTTTCGGCTTTCCTACTTCGACATCGACGGAGAAGAGTTTTTTCAGCCTCTCTATCATTATGTCTAGATGCACAGAACCCAGACCGCTGATAACCGTTTCATTGGTTTCGGGATCGTTTTCCCACTTGAACGTAGGATCGGACTCTGCAAGTCTCGCGAGACCTCCGCTAATCTTATCGATGTCTCCTTTTGACTTGGGCTGAATCGATTTAGAAATCATTGGTTCAGGCATTTCCGGCAATTCGAGTTTCAGCTGTCTGTCCTTGTGAGCTACCGTATTACCTGCAGCGCTCTTCTTGAGCTTACTTAACTTGACGATATCCCCGACAGTAGCCTCATCTACCTCAATCTCCTTTGTACCCTCGGGAAGCATAACATGCCCGACTTTCTCCAAGGATTCTTGATCAACCACGATGAAAGTGTCTCCTTGTTTGAGTGTCCCTGAAAGTATCTTCATGAAAGTCAGCTTTCCAACGAAGGGATCAACGACTGACTTGAAAATGTAAGCCACAAGCGGCTCTTCTTCGGTAGCGTTGACTTCTATCTTCTCTCCGGAAAGAAGTGTGGCTGCCTTGGGCGATGTCTCTGATGGCTTCTTTCCAACTTCGATCACAAAATCGAGTAGCTGCGAAATTCCGATATTTTTTGCTGCCGAACCAAGAAGAACCGGAATCACTTCATTTGCAAGATAGGCCTTTTTGAAAGCCGAGGTAAGCTCATCTGTCGAGAGGGTTTCTCCCTCTAGATACTTCATCATCAGCTCCTCATCGTTCTGAACGATGTCCTCGATCATTTTTGTTCTAGCCTCTTCGGCAGCCGATTTGAGATCTGCCGGGATATCTTCTTCTTTGAACACGCCACCATCTTCGAAAATGAACGCCTTCATTTTCACAAGATCAATCAGACCTCTGAAACCAGCTTCACTGCCTATTGGAAGCTGCACAAGAACCGGTGTTCTCTCAAAGGTGTCTCCTAGATCGGCGAGTGTATCTGCGAAACCGGACCTCTCTTTGTCCAGCATGTTGAAGAATGCAATTATCCCTTTTCCATGCTCTTTGGCGACCGAACCAAACCTTTCGGTTTGTATCTCAATCCCGGCAGTAGAATTTATTACCACCACGATGTTCTCTGACACTAAGATTCCGTTTGCAGTTTCAGCATAGAAGTCCGACATACCGGGAGTATCGATGACGTATATCCTGCTATCGTTGTGGGGAACACTTGTTACCCCCATTGAGAAACTTGCTTTCTTCTCTCTTTCAACTTCTTCAGAATCGGTTGCAAGGATGCCTATACGATCAATCAACTTAGCGTTATAAAGCATCGCATCAACAATTTGAGTTTTTCCAGACCCGTGGTGCCCAATTAGTGTAATGTCTCTCTTGGCATCGACAGGAATCTTGTCCATATCTGACCACCTCCAAATCTATTTCAGTCTACTTTCGCGATCCAGTTATAATTACTGGAAGAGAAGGCACTCCCGAGGACGGCGAATTGATTATTTCACCATTGACAGATAGTATCGATGACTTCCCTCCATCAAGACACATGAGGGATTCAAATCCCTTGTCTTTGAAGAATTCTATCATCTCTTTGAAGGTTAAGCCATAGCTAGTCTGCTGATAGCCATCAATTACGATGAAAACAACTTCTCCGGTTTCTTTGACTCCAACAAGCGTTCTTGGAGCTCTGACATCCAGTAGAGATGCTGAATAGTAGTTTCGCTCGTAACTGGTTACAGGCTCGCCTCCATGTATTATCATCGGACCACCTTCAACAGCTCCTGTTACCTTCTTCCCATATGAATTCAACAACTCAAATGAAACAAATTCTCCAACTGAAGCCTTGTTCCCTATCTTCTGTACGGAAGATGGCGAAAGAACCAACACATCTGAACCCTTCTCCACACGGGATACGAAACCCTTTTTGGTAACCATGCCATCCCTTATTACAAGATAGGTGAAGTCATCAAAATCAGGGATACTGTTTCGATACTCATCTGTGTACAAGACGGCTTCTCCTCTATACGGAGAGTTAACTCCCGTGATTTGAAGAAAACGGTCTCCAAACTTGGCCGTGTAGAATACATCCATTCTTGAAACATATACTTCACCACCTTCAGTGAAGTAAATCGCCGGTCTTCCGAGAGTTGGAAGGCCTAGCACTTTGCCATCTCGAACAAGGAGACCTATTGGTAGATTATGATTCTGATCAAAGTATCCGCCATTAATCATTATCTCTGCACCGCTTCTTTTCAGAGTATCCGTTGCCTTCTCAAGACCTGCAATTTCATTGTTAGCGAGTTCAACTCCAAAAGAGAACTTCGAGCCGTCTATTTCGAGATAAGACATTGTGAACTTCTGGCCGCCCGAGTAAGACTCGAATACGTTTAGGTCGAAATCTAAGCTGGCCTCCTGCTGTATTGTTCTTCCCATACCACTTTTACCTCTAATAATCAGCGTCATTCCTTTGATCTCATACTCAACGTCCGACCACGGTTTCTCAGCAGAGATTTTCACAAATCCCCTCCCGGTCGTCACAGACATCCCTTCGTATGAAAGAAATGGATCTACTTTCGCAGGCTTCAGAGTGAGGGCAAGTGATCCGCTTCCGGTCCACCAAATTGTGAAAAAGTCCGGGAGAACATCTCTATCAAGGGTCACATAGATCGCTTCCTGTGTGTTTTGAATACCCTTCACAGTTACCGGCTGAGAATAGAGGATCAGCGCCTCTGCTTCGCTGAAGAAAGATTTGTCTGTAATAGCTGCAAGCAACTCTGCGTTGACTAGAACCTTGCTATCTCTGATAATAAGTGAGTTCTCAAATTCGCTTCCAAACTCCACGGTTGCTCTTTTTGTCTCATGTGAAAGTGAGACGATAATCCCTGACGGAAGAATCATTATCGTCTCTTCTTGGCGAAGAGACTGAGAAACAACTATCCCCCTTATCAACTCACCAATTATGTCCAGTTTTACGAAATCCATTGAACGCTCAACAACTACCGCATCGGCGAAGACCCTTGTCTGTCCTCTATCGTCAAGGTAGATCAGATTCTTTGCTGAAGTTACCAATGAAATTAGCAGGAAACAAATGAACAGGATACGTCTCATTGAATGCACTCCCTACAGTACCTCGTAGACTATCGGAGGAGCCTGCACTCTCTCCTCTGAAACACAAAAACAATCGCGAATTGCTACAGTTTCCCTTTCAAACCTATCCCTTTGATTAGCATAGACTATGGCGATCGTTTCCCCCTTCTCAACTCTGTCTCCAATCTTCTTAAGAACTCTCAAACCCACAGCCGGGTCTATTCTATCTTCCTTTCGTTCTCTCCCTGCGCCAAGCCTCATGCAGATCAATCCAATTGATTCGGCATCAACCGATTTCACATATCCGCTCACCTGAGATCTAACCTCTTCGATGAGGGCGGCCCTGTCAAAACAACTCTCATAGTTCTCCGAGAAATCCTTTGGCCCTCCTTGAGCATCTACGAATTCGTTGAACTTTTCGATGGCTTCACCAGAGTCGATCATGCGATCAACGATTACTTGTGCATCATCTTCGTCTGCAACACCACCAACTACCAACATCTGGCTTGCAATCACTCTGCAAAGTGAGCTGAAATCATTTGGACCTTTCCCTTTAAGAGTTTCTATTGCTTCCACTACCTCAAGCGAGTTTCCTACCGCGATTCCCAGTGGCTGGTTCATATCGCTTATCACAGCCTTCGTGGTTCTTCCCTTCCTTTTTCCAATGTCTATCATCGCCAACGCAAGTTCTTTAGCCTCTTCAAGGTCTTTCATGAAGGCGCCCGAACCGATCTTGACGTCAAGAAGAATTCCATCGGAATCGATAGCTAGTTTCTTGCTCATTATGCTTGAGGCGATTAGTGAAATCTCATCAACTGTGGCCGTAACGTCTCGCAAAGCATAGAGCTTCTTGTCAGCGATGGCTACCTGTGCGGTTTGACCAGCAAGAGCAATTCCTATTCGTTCTGATTGCTGCTTGAATTCATCAATATCAAGTGAAGTCTTGAAGCCAGGAATCGATTCCAGTTTGTCGATCGTTCCTCCTGTGTGACCCAAACCTCTTCCCGACAGCTTTGCGAAAACCAATCCTGCTGCCGCAACGATCGGTCCAACTACCAGAGTCACTTTGTCGCCCACTCCTCCGGTAGAGTGTTTGTCGACTTTTGTGCCACTAATGGACGAAAGATCGATCTTTTCTCCTGAGTCAGTCATGATCTCTGTCAGACAAAGTCTTTCTTCTGCATCAAGATGATTGAAATACACGGCCATTAACCACGCCGCCATCTGATAGTCTGGAACATTGCCATCTACAAAACCCCGTATCAGCGATCGTAGTTCATCTCTAGTGTTGGAATAGCCGTTTCTCTTCTTGATGATTATGTCGTAAGTTCTCATTTAAACACCTTCTTCAGTGGTAACTTAACTTTCAGAATCGTTCCTGTACCATACTCGCTCTCAAGGGAAATTACTCCGCCGTGTTTTTCGACTATAAAGCGTGTAATAGCCAATCCAAGACCTGTACCACCCATCTTTCTTGATCGGGCCTTATCAACCCTGTAAAACCTTTCAAATATGTGCTTCAGAGAGTCTTCAGGTATTCCAACACCCGTGTCTTCAACTTCAATCATTGCATGGTTGTTTTGAGCATAAGATCTTAGCCATATCTCTCTAGGCCCGTGCTCCTTAGCGGAGGTGTACTTAACGGCATTATCGATCAGGTTCAGAAGAAGTTGAACAAGTCTATCGAAATCTCCTTCTACAAAAATCCCTTCTTCTACGTCAACATTTACTGTAACACCCTTCTCACCTGCAAGGGGATCGACAATTCGAATAACATATTTGACGACTTCTCCGAGCTCTACGTCCTCCTTGCTGAAGGAGGCTTCGCCCGATTCGAGTTTCTCAAGGTCAAGCAAATCGTTTATCAATCTTGTCATTCTTGCCGATTCGTTTTCGATTATTGAAAGAAATCTGTAAACTGTGTCTTTGTCCTCAAGATCATCTTCTGCAAGCGTTTCAGCATATCCATGAATAGATGTTAGCGGTGTTCTAAGCTCATGAGAGACATTGGCAACGAAATCCCTTCTCATCGCCTCAACTTCCTTCTCCTTGGTAATATCCCTAAGAAGAATGAGATATCTCACATCGTTCTTCAGGGAGACTCTCATAATCTTACACTCTCTTATCGTTCTCTTCGGGTAGTAGATCGTTATCTCAGATTCCTGATTCTCTCTAGTTCTTACCGAATCTTCAAACAAATCGCCAATGTAATAATTGTCTATCGCTTCACTTATCTTCCTTCCAATTAGCTTCTTGCTCGAAAGCTCTTGCGCGGCTTTATTAGCGTAATCAATCCTTCCATCCTCTGATACTATCAAGAAGGCATCACTCAGATTATCAAAAATCGTCACAAGATCTTCGATTCTTGCATTTAAAGAAGTTACTTCCTCTTTAATGCTCGAAACAAGCTGCTGAACCTTCTTATAGATGAAAATAAACTCGGCGCTTCTCGGAACTTCTACAAGGTCCGCAAAGCGCCTTTTGGCGGCTTCTAATCTCTCGTTTTTCTGTCTTTCATGCCTGAACAGAATCAAGAAGAGAAAAGCTATCACCGCAACAGTAGCGAGGACAGCATAGAACAACGGATCAATCTTCCTTTCCAGGATCTCTGAACTTGTAACCTTTACCCCTAACAGTGATTATGTACTTTGGATTAGAGGCATCTTCTTCGATCTTAGTTCTTAGGCGTCTAATATGGACGTCAACTGTTCTTGTGTCACCGTAGTAATCATATCCCCACAGCTTGTCCAGGAGAACGTCTCTACTGAAGACTTTGCCCTCATTTTCTGCCAGGAATCTTAGAAGTTCAAATTCCAGAGGAGTAAGGCTGACCATTCGGTTTTTTACCCTTACTTCGTATTTCTCGGTATCGATCTCTAGGTCTCTCGCAAGTATCTTCTTTGGCCTTTCTTCTTTTGCCTGTGCGCTCTGCTGAATCCTTCTGAAAACCGCTCTTATTCTAGCCAGAACTTCTCGCACGCTGAAAGGCTTGGTAATATAGTCGTCTGCTCCGAGCTCGAGTCCCAACACCTTGTCGAATTCTTCGCTCTTAGCACTCAAGAATATAACAGGTGTCTGTCTGAACTTTTCGGTTGCTCTCAGGTTTCTGACCAGTTCGAACCCATCCATTCCTGGAAGCATAATATCAACGATGAACATATCAGTTTCATTGTCCTCGGCGATCTTAAGCGCTTCTTCAGCATCATATGCTTTCAGGACGTTATAGCCCTCCTTTTTCAAGTTAAAAGTAAGGAGTTCCACGATCGAAGGCTCATCGTCAACAACCAGAATACTCTTCTTTGCCATGCTTCTTCCACTCCTTCCGTTTCGAATTCACTTCCTCTGCATATTTTTTCAGAATAGGTGTTGGATCAACTCCACGCTCCACGTGTGCCAATAGCTCCCGGGAATGACTCTTATCGATATTCGCAAGCGCAAACTGAACTTGAGATTCCTTCAAACTCTCGAAATCAAGCTTTACGCCCTCAACCAACAACTCCGATCTGATCTCCTTCTCGTACTTTCTCAGTCCGCTTAGAGACTCCATCGGCATCTCTTCAAATGGAGTACCCGGTTTCGGAATCAAAGGGTTCAAACTAAGAACCACACTTGTATAACCCATGCTTGAAGCCTGTAACGCCATCTCGGCTATCTCTTGTCTATCCTCACGCCTTTCAAAGACGGCTCCATAGATGTAGTACATCTTCACTCTACGGAAACCGTGCTTTCTGCCTAGCTCCAAAGCGCTGAGGATATCTCCTCTGCTTATTCCTTTAGCAAAGGCATCTCTCATTCTCTGGCTTCCACCTTCTGGGGCAATAGTGAAAATACTCTGATTGGACAATCTGAGTGACTTCATTAGAGTATCCGAAACGGAATCGAGCCTAAGAGAAGAAACTGATAATTCGTACCCTTTCTCAATACAGTGTTCGGCTACTTCATCGATACCCGGATAGTCAGTAACGGTTGCTGCCACAAGTCCAAATCTATTCGTGAAGTCAGCTACAGAATCCATCAAGTCAAATACCTCATCAGACTTTCTGAATCTTGGTCTTCCGTATCTGTGACCAGCCACACAAAACCTGCACTTTCTAAAGCATCCTCTGCCTACCTCAATTAGGTACCGGTCTCCAAATACTGAATCGGGACTGATGAATACGCTCTCACCAAGAACATCAGAAAAGAAAGGAGTCACATGTTCCGTCTCTAGAGAAGCAATTATCTCCTTTCTGTGCATCCAGTGGTCAACAGCGGATAGACCATCAAGGAACTCCTCACTTAAGTCTCCCCTGTGAACCACATCGGCAACTTCTGTGAGGAGGTTATCATTGAAGTAAGTCATGGCTCCACCAGCAATGATCACCGGGTGAAACTCATTTCTCTCCTCTTTTCTAAGTGGAACAGAAAACTTATTAAGAATGTCAAAGACGTTCATTAAATCAAGCTCAAAGTGAACAGAAAAAGCCCAAATCTTGAACTCGTCAAGCGGCGTGAGTGAATCAAAAGAATAGTACTTCAGGAAGTCCTTATTGTAAAAGAACCTCTCAGCCCTCACGCTGCCTAATTCGTTAAGCTTTCTCAGCAAAACGTGCGTAGACAGACTTGCACTTCCTACTTCGTACGAATTTGGGTAAATAAGCGCTACCCTAACATCGCCAAATCCACTTACTTCCCTAACAAACCGCTCTCTGAATTTCAAACTCGAGACTTGCTCGTACTCACTCCAGCTTCTTTTGTCTCTCGGTTTACGCACTAAAAACTCTCCTGAGAAAATCAGCAGATATGAATTTACGCGAAAACTCGAAAGAACCAGCTTCAGAACCAAGCTGAGTAACTGACCCCGAAAAGCAGACTTCAGCATTGTCGGAGACAGATTCGATCTTTATGTTGACAACCATCTCTCTTTCCATCAATATCGGAGACTGATGCCTGACAAAGGTCTCGGAAACCACTGAAATCAACGATTCTGACTCAAAATCGGAGATCAGTGAATGGCCGCAGTTATGGATAATCTTCATCAAACCACTAGTCGACAGCAGGTTCAATAGTTCAAAGTCATACCGTTCCGACCACCTAAGCGAAACATCCGACGGAGTAACTGCTAGCGTGAAAGTCTTACCTTGTAGCGACTTCAGCCGCTCAAAATCCAACATTTCGCTTTCACCTCTACTCCTTTGTGATCTCGGGATCGCCTGCTGTCGCCCCAGGAGCAACCTCTACAGTCTCAATATCATCTCTATAATAGTTGCCGGTTTCAAGTCCCAGGATTTCGGCCAGTTCTTTGCCGGAAATCGTCTCCTTCTGAAGAAGATAGTCGGCCGCTTCATCCAGTTTCTTCCTGTAATCCGAAAGAACTCTCTTCGCCCTTTCATAGCACGTCAGAACTATTGTCTTAACCTCTGAATCTATCTCACTGGCAATTTCTTCAGAATAGTTCTTCATTCTTGTGAGCTCTCTTCCGAGAAATACTTCCTCTTCCTCTTTGCCCCAAGCGATTGGTCCCAATCTCTCACTCATTCCAAACTGAGTGACCATACTCCGGGCCATCGCACTTGCTCTTTCCAAATCGCTTGCAGCACCAGTGGTAATCTCGCCAAACACCAGATCTTCCGCCGCTCTTCCACCCAGGGCCTGAGCCATATTGTCTATCAGCTCAGACTTAGTTATTAGATACCTGTCCTCTAGTGGCAGACTTTCCGTGAAGCCGAGAATCGAAGTGCCGCGAGGAATTATTGTAACCTTGTGCACAGGAAAGGCTTTTGGAAGAATCAGACCGACTACGGCATGTCCTAGTTCGTGATAGGCAAGTATCTTCTTCTCACGATCGTTTATTCTCCGAGATCTCTTAGCCGGTCCCGCAAGAACTCTATCGATAGCTTCCTCAAGTTCAACCATTCCAATCATCTTCTTCTTCTTTCTAGCAGAGAGAATTGCCGCTTCATTGATCAGATTCTCCAGGTCCGCTCCAACAAACCCTGGAGTTCTCCTGGCAAGCAGCTGGACATCAACTTCAGGGTCTATAGGTTTACCTCGCATGTGTATCTTCAGGATCTCTGTTCTTCCTTTCAGATCTGGCGGATCAACTGAGATTTTCTTGTCAAATCTACCTGGGCGCAGCAAAGCTTTGTCCAGAATATCTGGTCTGTTCGTGGCCGCAATAACTACAACTCCGGTCCTAGCATCAAATCCGTCCATTTCGACAAGAATCTGGTTCAACGTCTGCTCTCTCTCGTCATGGCCGCCCCCGAGTCCTGCTCCTCTGTGCCTACCCACGGCGTCAATTTCATCAATGAACAGAATCGCAGGCGCTGAAGACTTAGCCTGAGTGAAAAGATCCCTAACTCTTGCCGCTCCAACTCCAACGAAGAGTTCGACGAAGTCCGATCCGCTTATGAAGAAGAAGGGAACCCCTGCTTCTCCGGCCACAGCTCTTGCAAGGAGCGTCTTCCCCGTTCCCGGAGGACCCACCAATAATATACCTTTGGGCATTCTTGCCCCTGTTTCCGTGAACACCGAGGGATCCTTCAAATAACTGACAATGTCGGCTAGCTCCTGCTGGGCCTCCTCAACTCCCGCAACATCCTTGAAAGTCACATGTTTGTCAGTGTTGACATATTTCTTTGCCGGACTCTTAGTGAATGTGAAGGCCTGTGAATTGCGGCCAGACATAGATCTCATCAAGAAGAACCAGATGAATACGATTATTGCGAGAGGAATCATAGTTCCAAGAAGATTCACCCAGAAGAGAGAATCGCTTCCTCTTTCGAATGTGATGTTTACTCCTCTCTCCGCCAATCGGTCTATGTGATTCTGAAAAGTTTGAGTCATAAGAGTCTGAGAGGGGACATACGTCTCAAGCGATCTTCTGGGGTTGTCTCCTGTTATGTACACGACTTTTCCATTATCGTAAACAACTATATCAATAATATTATTAAAGTCATCCAAAAACTTAGTGTAGGGAACTACAACACTTGTCTCAGTTGGATATAGGCCCCTGAGTGCAATTAGCAGGAATATACCCAAAACAACATAGAAGAGAATCATTCCAATCTTGGGCTTTTGATCCACAGAACTACCTCCTTTCAAGGCAAAAAACTACGCTGTCGAGACTGGAGGGGCAAACTCTGCAAAGCTCGCTCGTGACAACACCTGGAATCCAGAGGATATCTCCAAAAGCGTTTTCAAGAACCATAATTCTGCTTGAGAAGCCCTTCAAACCTTTCTCTGTAACTACATCGATAACTTTCTTATTTCTTGACATTCCAAACGGGATGATCTTGTCTCTTTCATCCATCGGCCGCAAGCTCAAAGGGAAGGAGAGCTTATCGCTCGAACATATGCTATTAAAGGCACCGTCCAATCTTTCGATCATCGCTTCCGGAATTTCTTCGTTGCATTCCAGGGAAATCTTCCATCCTTCTAGTTCACGGCTGAAAGGGAGAGAGTCTATACTTTGCCTTTCGATCCGCTTGAATCTAAGTTCTCCCCCGTAGAAGAAGACATATCTGCCAATCTTCGAGGCCTTGATATCTTCTCTAAACTCAACAGTCCACCCTCCTCTACTAGAAATCAGGAGATCGAAAAAGGCAACAACTCGCTCTCTGGAGGGTGGATACTTGTCAGAACTAAGAATAGAAACGATCTCTCTCACCATCTCCAACAAAACGGCCCTTTCAACTTCTTTAAGCTTCAAGGCCTCCACAAAAAAAACACCGTCTGCGAATTCGATCTGCTCCAGAACCTCTTCAACCCTTTCATGGATCAGTGCATATCCATCATTGATGTTTTCAAAGAACCTCCACACGGCCTCATTAAGTGCTGAGTTTATCTTTCTAAGCTCCGGAATGATTCTCAGACGAACGTAATTGCGCTCAAAATCATCCTCAGAGTTGGTTTCATCCTCCATAAATGTAACCCTGTTAATTGTAACATAATCTATAATACGTTGCATATCGCTGAATAGCAGAGGTCTTATCAAATCGCCACCTAACGGGCGCAGTCCAATCACGCCTTTCATGCCAGTTCCCTTCACGATTCTTAGCAGGATATTTTCTACAAGATCGTCTCGATTATGCCCTACGGCGATTAAATCTGCACCGATAGACAACTTAACTTCTCTCAGAAAAACATATCTTACTTCCCTCGCCGCAGACTCTATCGACAAACCGCGCCTCTTTTTCAAAAGCTCATTAACATCTCGTCTTTCGTGAAAGAAGGGTACCGACCGCGCCCGACAGAAATCGCCAATCATACCTGCTTCCTCGACGGGTCCCTTCCTTCGAAGACCATGGTCGAGATTTGCGGCAAAGAGGTCTATTCCCAGCTCCGATTTAAGATTTATCAGAACATTGAGAAGACACATTGAGTCCTTCCCTCCAGAAACTGCTACAAGAATTTTCTGACCACTTTCTATTAGGTCCCATTTCTTGATGAATTCGAGGACTTCCTTCTCGAAATCACTCATTTGCACCACCACCAATAATAATGCGCCCGTAAAGGGCGCATCTGGAGCCAACGAAGGGACTTGAACCCCCAACCTGCTCATTACGAATGAGCCGCTCTACCGGTTGAGCTACGTTGGCACCTGGTTCCAATTCTATATCACCGCTTTTCCTATGTCAATCTGTCATGACGCATAAGAGACGCTTCTTCGTTCCCTTATAACAGTCACCTTAATAACACCGGGATATTCGAGTTCCTCTTCAATTTTCTTGGCAATATCTACGGCCATTTTCTCGGCCAGCAGATCATCAACCTTTTCTGGCTCTACAATTACCCGAATCTCTCTCCCTGCCTGAATTGCGTAGGCCTTTTCTATATGCTTGAATCCGGTCGCAATGTTCTCCAGGTTTTCAAGTCGTTTAATATACATATCAAGCGACTCCCTTCTAGCTCCTGGCCTTGAAGCAGATACAGCATCTGCGGCGGCCACAAGAACCGCTTCAGGGGTCAAAGCCTCCGTCTCACCATGGTGATACTGTATCATATTGACAACCTGAACCTTTTCCCCGTACCTCTTGGCAATCTCTCCCCCAATAATCGCATGAGATCCCTCAACTTCGTGATCAATTGCCTTTCCAATATCGTGAAGGATCGCCCCCCTCTTCGCTTTGTCAATGTTCAAACCCAGTTCGGAAGCCATTAGAGCCGCAAGATGAGCAACCTCAACAGAGTGCTGCAATACGTTCTGACCGTAACTCGTCCTGAACTTAAGCCTTCCTAGTAGTTTGACAAGCTCTGGGTGCATCGAGGGAATACCTACTTTCATCAAAGCTTCCTGACCCGCTTCTTTTATTTCACTGTAGATCTCCTTTTTTGACTTTTCGTACATTTCCTCAATCCTAGCAGGATGAATTCTTCCATCTTCAACGAGCCTATCCAGTGTCATCTTTGCGATCGCCCTCCTAAGAGGATTGAAACAGGATACCACAACAACTTCAGGTGTATCATCGATCACGAGATCCGAACCGGTCAACTTCTCAAATGCTCTGATATTCCTTCCCTCTCTGCCTATGATCCTTCCCTTCATCTCATCGGAAGGAAGGCTTACCGCGCTTACAGTTATATCGCCCGTATAATCTGCCGCATAGCGCTGGACTGAGTTGACGATTACCCATTTGGCGTATCGATTGCCTTCTTCGTCGTAGTGATCTTTCATCTCCTTAAGCTTCTGAGCAAGATCATGTTCGTAGATTTCTTCAGCTCTCCTCAGGACTATCTCTCTGGCATCCTCCATCGAAAGGTCGGCAAGGCTGAACAGTTTCTTCTCTGCTTCTTCTTTCATCTCTTCAACACGAGCCCTTTCGATATCCAACTGTTGTCGAGTCCTCTCAATAGCTTCTTCCTTTTTATCGATGTTATCTTCTCTTCTGGAAATCCTTTCTTCCCATTGCTTCAGTTCTTCTCGATCTCTCTTGAAATCCTTCTCTTGCTCCTCACGAAGCCTGTGGAGTTCTTCACGGCCTTCTAAGAGTGCCTTCTTCTTAAGATGATCCGCCTCTTCCTGAGCCCTCTTGATTATCGACTCTGAATCCTGTTTTGCGGATTTCAGTTGAAGCTCAAGCTCATCCTTTGCCTTCTTCACAGCCAAAGGGGTGAGTATAAAATAAGCCAGCGCAATACCCGCTGCCAGGCCGGCTATTATACCAATCAGTAGCATCATAGTTTCTCATCGCTGGTCCTTTCACCTAGCCTTCGAGGAAACCAGCTCCCTCCCTTCATGATTTCTCTTTGATCTCCTCAATAATCTCATCGATTATCGAAGAGGAAAACCCTCTTCTGTAGAGTTTTCTTCTTATCTTATCAGGATCAGTCAATTCTGTGTTGCCCGCAGCTCTTTTTCCAATCTCTTTCAAGTCGCAACTGTCCAGTTCTAATTTAATTGTATCGTCAATTACCTCTTCTGAGATTCCTAACCCAAGAAGCTCCTGTCGAAGCCTGAACGGGCCTTTGTAATGCACATTCAGTCCGTCGCTTACATAGAGTCTGGCGAAAATGCCGTCGTTAACTAAGCCCTGCTCTTCCAGCTTTTCAATGACCTCTTTGATCTCTTTCTCAGAATACCCCTTCTTGAAGAGCTGTACTTCGATTTCCCTTCTTGACCTCAACCTGTATTTCAAATATCTCAAAGCATCTTTCATTGGATCTGAACCCATCACTTGTCGTCTTCCTTCTCCTCTTTCTTGACTTCCAGGAGCGGCAAACCAAACTTCGTCCTTAGCCTGTTTTCAATCTCGAGCATCAGCTCAGGGTTTTCCTTCAAGAATTCTACTCCATTGGCCTTGCCCTGCCCAAGGCTTACTTCACTATTATCAGGAGTCATGTAAGCGTACCATGCTCCCTTTCTATCTATCATGTTCTCAGAAACCGCAAGATTGAATAGCTCGTTTGCATGCTCGATCCCTTGCCCGTAAATTATGTCAACCTTGGCTTCTCGAAATGGCGGGGCAACTTTGTTCTTCACAACTTTAATGGTTGTCTCGTTTCCAAGAACTGTGTTCCCTTCTCTTATAGCACTGCCCCTCCTAACCTCAAGTCTTACCGAAGCATAGAATTTCAGTGCGACACCCCCGGTTGTTGTTTCAGGATTACCGTAGACTACCCCGATTTTCATTCTTGTTTGGTTAATGAAAATCACGATGCACTTCGATCTACTTACGTTCCCAGAAATCTTCCTAAGTGCCTGTGACATAAGCCGAGCCTGAAGACCAACCTGCAGTTCGCCCATCGCCCCCTCAATCTCGGTGCGAGGCACTAAAGCTGCAACAGAGTCCACTACAATTAGATCGACCGCACTAGACCTGATTAGGCCATCAACAATGTCCAGAGCCTGTTCTCCGTAATCAGGCTGAGATATCAAGAGATTGTCAACATCCACCCCAAGATTCTGCGCATAATGGATATCGAGAGCGTGCTCTGCATCGATGAAGGCAGCTATCCCACCCCGCCTCTGAACTTCTGCAATAGCGTGCAAGGCAATTGTCGTCTTTCCGCTCGATTCAGCACCGTAAACCTCAACTACTCTGCCCCTTGGATAACCCCCCACTGTAAGGGCAATGTCGACAGCAAGTGAGCCGGTTGAGATCACTTCTATACTCTTCTGATCTTCTTTATCTCCCATAAGCATTACCGAACCCTTGCCAAACTGTTTCTCGATATCTTTTATTGCTCTATCAAGTGCGTTTTTCTTATCCTTCGACAGCATGTTCAATCAGTCCTCCTTCAAAGCTGCATGTGAAGACCTTTCTGTACCTAGCTCCTTCCCTGGAGAGAATCGATTCGAATATTGTGGCTTCTCCAACAGGAAATATCACTCGTTCACTATCAAGTGTACTCAAGAATTTCCGCCACATTGGCGGACTGAATTTCATCCTGCCTACAGTCAAATGCGGTCTAAAATTATCTTCAACAGGCAGATTCATTGCTTCAAGAACTACTCGCGTCTCTCTCTGTAGATTAATGAGACTCTGATTTCTTTCAATTCCTACCCAAATAACCTTTGGCAAGTCCTTATGTTTGAAGTAACCTATGCCTCCAGTTTCCAGAGTGAATGAAGGAAACCCTCTCAGTCTACGCGACAACATCGATGCCAGTAAAGAGAGTCTTTCCGGCTCTATGTTGTCAAGAAATGCAAGAGTAACGTGAGAGTTTACTCCCGGAACCCATGATGCCTTGAACCCCATCCTTCTAAGCCTTTCCGAAATACTGTCTATCATAGCGGAAACCCTGTCGCCTGTATCAACTGCGATAAAAGAGCGCAAGTCACTCCCCCCCTTTGAAAATGTCTAGATTCTTAAACAGGTAGTTGGCTCCACTCGCTGCCGTGACACCTGCGACGAAGACCTCAAGCCACAGCACCAATGCTTGAGAGGGGAATTCCCATAGCAAATTCATGTAGAGAATTACCAAGAGAATCATTTGAGAGAACGTCTTAACCTTTCCGAGAGCATCAGCCGCGATCACTTTTCCCCTGCTCGAGGCAACCATTCTTATCCCTGAGACAAGCGTGTCTCTTACGATCAGTATGAAAAGGAACCAGAGACTGACTCTCGAAATCGCCATGAAGCCCAGGAAGACTGATGTAACAAGGATCTTGTCAGAGATCTGATCTAGAAACCTCCCCAGATCCGTAACGAGACCACGCTTTCTTGCTATTCTCCCGTCAAAGAAATCTGTAAGTGAAGCAATTCCGAAGACAAGGAATGAAAAGTAGTAACCGACGACATTCCCACTCATTAGCAATAGAAGGGTAGGTAAAGCGAGAACCATTCTCGACAAGGTAAGAATGTTAGGCAAGTTCATCAAGAACAACACCTTCCATGTCATGCTCGTAAGTATCTGTGATTCTGGCTTTCAAGAAAACTCCTTCCTGCTTATGGCCCTTCAAAACAACCACTCCATCAACATCAGGAGCGCTGTTATATGCTCTTCCCAGCGTGTAACTCTCACCGCTCTCCTCAAGCAACACAGTAACTACCTTTCCTTTAAAGTCCGAAAGGCGCTCCGCCGAAATCCGATCCTGTTCGTCAAGCAGAAGCTCAAGCATCTCCTTTGCCGCATTCTTGCTTACAGTAAGCTTCTTATCGAATGCTGGCGTTCCTTCCTCTCTTGAGTAGACAAAGCCTCCGAGTCTATCGAACCTAACACTTCTTGCAAAATTGACAGTCTCGTTGAATGTAGCTTCACTCTCACCTGGGAATCCGACCATTATTGTCGTTCTCAACACAGCATGAGGTGCTTTTTCTCTGATTCCAAGGAGCAAATCGCGTAACTGTCTAGAGTTCTTTGACCTGCCCATTCTCTTCAGGATCTCATCGGAACCACTCTGAACAGGTATATCGAAATAATCTACCACCTTTGAAAGCGAGAGAATCGAATCTATCAGTTCATCTTCCACATGATCTGGGTGAAGATAAAGAACCCGTATCCAGAAATCTCCTTCAAGATCATTCAATTTACCGAGAAGTCCGGCAAGAGTGACTCCCTCATCCAGATCTAAACCATATTGCGTACAGTCCTGAGATACTAGAACGATCTCTTTCACACCTTGTCGCACCAAAGAAAGAGTCTCTTTAACTATGCTTTCTGAAGTACGACTTGCCGCAAAACCCTTGAAGTTGGGAATTGAACAGAAAGCACAATTTCTGTTGCAGCCGTCTCCAATCTTCACATAAGCACTATATTTTTCAGCGACTCTGGTGGAGTACTCGTAGACTCCATCAGGTTCACCAATGAAGAATACCTCGTTTCTCTCGATAAGATCAGCGAGCGTTGCCGGGCTTGTGACTCCAACTAACCCATCAACTTCGCGGATCTCAGATTTCAATTCTTCGAAATATCTTTGAACAAGGCACCCGACTGCAAGTACTCTTAGATTCGGATTGTGCTCTTTGTAGGAAAGGGCCCTGAAGATCTCTTCCAGGCTCTCCTTCTTTGCATCGTCGATAAACCCACAGGTGTCTATAACTAGTAAATCCGCACGCGAAGCATCTTTTACTATCTCATGGCCCCTGCTTCTCATAATGCCTATGAAATTATCCATATCGGCAATATTCTTTGAGCATCCCAGAGAGAGAACACCAAACTTCATAGTCTTTCCTTTCTCTTGAAGAGGTACAGCTCCCTGATTCGCATGAGTTCTTCAATATACTCCCGATCCCGATAGTTCGGATAAGTGTATGGAAGTGGTGCAAAAGCACCATTGACGAAAATGAGAGTTATCTCAGCAGAGATGCCGTCTCCGATATAAATACGATTCGCCCAATGCTTAGTTGATGCGAGAACAAACTGAGCATGATGAACATAGCCCGGATCTAGATTTACTTTTCTCTTCCCTTCCAGTCCAAATTTCTCTTCAATATCGTTTGTAATTCTCTTTATAAGGGAAAGTTGTTGAGGGTGTACGAGCCTCTTAAAAGAAAGCAGCTTACCTTTAAGACCAAATCCCATCTCATCGTTATAATAAGACGTGTATTTATCGAAATCCAGCGATTTCGATATATAGTCTGCCGGTCCAAACTCCTTCTCAAGAACAGGTTGAATTTCCTGAAGCCTGTAATCTATGTATGAACCGAAAGCGAAGACAACGAGATTGACCATTTCCGTTTCTCTATAGCTTCCCATCACTTTACACTCACTTCCGCCAGTGGAATACTCACATTCACCATCTCGCCTCCGCCCCTAACCGTATACCTTCCGGGCAGATCTTGCTCAACAACCAATTTATCGTTTCGTCTTATCTTGAGTACCAAATGCTCACCAGGTTCAAGAACATACCCCTCATCACCGAGAAGAATTCTGAGACGAGACGAGAGGTCGAAAAAACCGACTTCAAATTCGGTAGACTGCGATTCTCTTATGTATCTAAAAATGTAAAGCGATTCTATAAATAGGAAGAGAGAAATTATCAGCAGTACTACCGATGCTACCTGGCTATTAAGTCTTGCTCTCTTTCCCATAAAAAGCGCTCCAGTCGAAATTATGGATATTCTACGGATAATTATAGCACGTTGCTATGGCACATTTTCTGAGTGGCGCCATCAAAAGATGTATGTAAATAACCGTGATATAATTTTCACAAATACGCCTGCCGGGAGGTGATCAGCAATGGATAACACAAAAATCCCAAAACCTACTATAAAGAGACTCGCCGTATACCACAGGTGCCTGGAAAACATGGTTATCTCAGGAGTGGCAAGCGTATCCTCAAATGATCTGGCAGAAAGACTCGGGATTAAAGCCAGTCAAGTGAGAAAGGATCTTTCATATTTTGGAGAGTTCGGAAAGAGGGGTGTCGGTTATAGTACAAAGCATCTTCTTGATAGTATTAGCGAAATCCTTGGAATAAGGAAGAAGTGGAAAACCTGTATAGTGGGGATGGGAAACCTCGGTATGGCGTTGGCCAACTACCCCGGACTTGAGAACTCCGGTTTCATTTCGAAAGCGCTCTTCGACAACAATCCAAACAAAATCGGTATTCCAATGCCTAACGATCTTGTAATAGAATCAACAGAAGTGTTAGAGGAAATTGTGAAGAAAAGGCAAATAGAGATAGGTGTAATCACTGTTCCCGCGAACGCGGCCCAAATCATCGCTGATTTATTGGCAAATGCGGGTGTCAAGGGGATTGTCAACTTCGCTCCAATCCGCCTTACTCTGCCTCCTGGCATAAGCAATGAGGAAATTGACATTTCTGTCTCATTCAGATCACTTGCTTTCAATATGACATTCGGTTCTTCCAGAAAAGGGAGAAGAGCTTAATGGTTCTTGTTTCAATAATCGGAGGAAGCGGGGCCGGAAAGACGTCCGTAACCAACGTAATCTTCAATCACTTCAACGAAAGAGCAGCTGTTCTCTCGATGGATGACTACTACAAGAACCTGGATCCCGGAACTGATCCGAGAGAGTTCAATTTCGATTCTCCGAAAGCCTTTGACTTTGAACTCTTTGAACAGCACCTCAAATCCGTTAAGCAGAACAAAAGCATTATGGTTCCAGTCTATAGCATGGTCACGTACAGGCGAGAAGAAGGAATCTGTAGAGAGTTTCGGCCTAAACCGCTGATTATCGTCGAAGGGCTCCTGGTAATGTTCAAGAGGGAAATGAGGGATCTCTTCGACTTCTCAATATACATAGATGCGCCGGCAGATGAAAGGCTTATTAGAAGGATAGAACGTGATACTAAAGAGCGAGGTAGATCCGTAGACAGCATAATAGAACAGTATAGAAAGTTTGTCGCTCCGTCTTTTGAAAGTTTCATTGAACCCCAGAAATACTTTTGTGATATAGTTTTACCTGACGGGGCCGCGAACACTACCGGTCTTAATGTCATAATCAACGCCATTGAGAACATGTTGAACAAGTGATCGGGCTGGAGGTGTAGAGTGCCAAATAGAATACTCTCGGTCATTGTGTTTCTGGTAATCGCAATTCTTTCCTTTTCCTTTAGCCAGAAAGTGATCATTGAGGATTTCGAGAATTACATTAGTGATTATGTAAGCCAAGAGCCGCAGCTGCCCAAAGTTGTCAGGCTCAATCAGGACCTTGATTATCTGTCAATCTACAGGATGTACAAACTCCAGATGGTTGGGAGCATTGAAAAGAAAGAGAGTTCAACGACTATCGCCGGGTTGCTGACCAGGCATCTCGGAGCTTTCACAGACATTGACTTTCGCGATAACGACGACAGGATAGCCTATAGCGCCTTTCTTGCGTGGGTTCTAACAGACATGTCAGGAAAACCCTTTGAGACCTATACGTTAAATGAGATGCCGGCATATCTTGAGGTCTTCAACTCCTACACGACAAGAGTCAGGAGTATGGCAGAGACTGTCTATAAGGAGTGGATAGCATTCGCTCTTGGCCTCGTGAAGAGCAAACCTGAAGCGTTTCCCGAGGAACTGACTATAACAAACTCTTTTTCTTCCTTCAACCTTGCAGTAGACGCTCCTGCAGAGTCGGAACAAGAAATTCTGAGTCTTTCAGATACCAGGATACTTGAAGCCCTTAACTCTACGATCTCGACCTTGAGTTCGAAAGAGTACCGAGTGGACACTCTTGTTGATGAAGAAGTAAACAGATTAGCAATTCAGACTGCTATGGATCTAGCTCAGATTTCCGGTCCTGAGATGATGGCATCTGGGAGAGAACTCTTCCGGCTATGGCTTCTGAGATCTATGGCTCTGATTGATTATGCTCCCTTTTTCCCGGAGTCGATCCCGGTGAAACCGAAAGAATTGGCAGGGTTTGAGCTTGGCACTGAACCAGATGACTCTGAGTATCGAGAACTAATGGACGTCCTTGAGGAGAATCCAGAAGTAAAGGCTCAAGTCTTTGAAAAGATTCAGATGGGCGCCCAGCTGCTTTCAATTAAGCAATTCACTCCGGTCGGCCTAATCGAGAACGACATCACCAGTGAAGTGAGAAAGATCATACCCATTCAAACAAACATAATGGGTCGGATAAGGAACGAGCTCTCAGCCAACCTCGTTTCAAGCGTTGAAAAGAAAATCGATCTCTGGTGGTTGAGAATTGTTGCCTACGCATTGATGGTTGTTCTGGGATTCACTCTCTTCGACTCTGTCAAGAAGTATCTGTTAGGTACTATCATCATTCTTGAAACCTTGTACATATTCTTCATTGGTAACATTACTGTTGGCATCTTCGATCTTTCTCTGCATTCAATAGTGGCATTGCCCGCCTTTGCATTCGCGTTCATTCTGACCGTTTCTTCGCTAATGAATAGGAGAAAGAGAAACAGAGTTCTGCTCTTGAAACTGCTAATGCTTGTTCTCATAGCCATTCTGCCATTCCTTAATCTTTTTAACGAGCAAACAGAGCTTTCAATGGACAGTTTCGATGGATTCTACGATTCAGTTTACTATTCAACTCTGAAGAACGATGTGTTTCTTGCCCCTGAGTCGATGATCAGCCTGCAGACAAGAGAGTTGAACTCACTTGTTTCGAGTGAGTTGAACACTCTGAAAAGAGTCCTGAGGATAATCATCACCAACAAACTGAACTCTTTTTCATCCGAGGCAGGGTTGACCTACAGTATAGATGCCAACGGAAGATTGAGGGTAACGGCCCCGACCTTTAGCGAGTATTTGTCTATTGAGAACCAGGCCGTATATGCATCCGAGTTGCAGGACCTCACAAAAGATATCAATAGCTTCATAAGAGACAGCAACAGAAATAGCAAAGGTTACGCCAATGCCGTTTCAAAATTACTGGCCACTTCAGAGACAATTGTCAAATACGCTGGACAAACAATGAGAAAGGATTTCACCACTTCACTTGAAGATACTCTAGGATCAAGACCTGAGCTTTCCATCGCTTTGGACGATTACCATCAAAGAATCGATCCGCTGCTAGAAAGCAAACCCTTGCCAATCCCGGTCAAAGTCTACAGAGTTCCAGAGTTTGCGGCGCTAGTAGTTGCTCTTTTTTTGCTGACGATTACGCTATTTGTTGTAAAGAAACCTGTTATCTCTTATATCCACCTTGCAGTAATTGTAGTATTCCTGTTAATACAGCTCCCGGGCCTGAGCGATCTAAATCTCTTTGTCCAAGGTGGTTCTCCGATGCTGAGTGTGCCTATTGAACCTTCGATAAACATTTTGTTTTTGGTAGTTTTTGCGGGTATAATTGTGTTATCAGTTCTATGGATCTTACTATCTCATAAGAAAGGGAGTGTTGTTGAATGAAACTAAGACTATTGTTGGTGTTCTCACTTATTCTCATGTTTGCTCTCCCAGTAATGGCAATGAAGGTAATCATGATTACTGACGTTGGGGGGCTCGGAGACAAGTCATTTAATGATGGAACTTGGGAAGGAATTGTCAAGGCCTCTGACTTCCTGGGAATTGACAGAGAAGTCGTACAATCAAAGGAACAGTCCGACTATATCCCTAATCTGTCAAACGCAGCAAAGGAAGCAGACATTATCTTCGCAGTTGGCTTCATGATGGCCGATGCGCTGTATAAGGTTGCTCCTCAGTTCCCGGATACTTACTTCGTAGGCATAGACATTGACCCTGTTGAGAACATGCCGAATAATGTAGCAACGTATCTCTTCAAAGAACAAGAAGGAGCTTTCCTGGTAGGTTATGTGGTAGCGGCCATGACAGAGACCAACATGGTAGGCTTCGTTGGAGGTCTTCCAATTCCCCCAGTTGAAAGATTCCGCTACGGCTATGAGGCCGGAATAAGAGTCTACGAAGAGATACACGGAAAGACGATAAGCATGCTTCAGGGATACACTATGGATTTCAACGATCCTAAGAAGGGTAAGGACCTTGCCATCGCTCAGTTCGCAGAAGGCGCCGACATTGTCTTCCATGCAGCTGGCGCGTGTGGAAATGGTGTCATTGAAGCTGCAGCAGAAAAGGGAGAAGGTTTCTTTGCAGTTGGTGTCGATGTTGATCAGGATTACATGGCTCCTGGAAGAGTCCTAACAAGTTCTGTCAAGAGAGTTGACATGGCTTCCTATCAAGCCGTTATGAGTATCGCTCTCGGAACTTTCGAACCCGGAGCAAAGACACTCGGAATAAAGGATGAAGGTGTTGGAATTAGTCCGATGACCTACACTAAGGATGTTGTTGGACCGGTTATTCTCGGCGAAGTTGAGTTCCTTAAGGGTCTTCTAAAAGCCGGAACGCTTATTGTTCCTGATACTCAAGAGAAGCTCGATGCGTTCGTTGTTCCAGATATAACCCTTCCGTAATGGAATTAATTCACACAATCGTGTGATATCAAAGATCGGGAGAGCGACCTCTCCCGATCTTTCGTATCATGAACGATGGAGGTGAGCGTGTGGAAGAAAGCTACGTTGAAAGCCTCGATCTCTCAGGTATCGCAGTAGCTATGAAAGGAATTGTGAAGACCTTCCCTTCCGTTGTTGCTAATGATCATGTGGATTTCTTTGTTAAGAAAGGCGAAATACATGCGCTTGTGGGCGAGAACGGAGCAGGAAAGTCTACTCTCATGAATCAGTTGTATGGGCTTTATACTCCTGACGAAGGAGAGATCTTCATAAATGGTAAGAAAACAGTTATCAACGGGCCAAAGGATGCTATTGACATAGGAATCGGGATGGTCCACCAACATTTCATGTTGGTGGATAACCTGACTGTCGCTGAAAACGTAGTTCTAGGTTCAGAACCGAAGCACGGTCCCTTAAAAATGTTCATGGACACTAACAAGTCGCGTAAGATCGTTACGGACTTGTCTAAAAAGTACGGACTAGCCGTTGATGTGGATGCTTTTATTGAAGACATTCCAGTTGGTATGCAGCAAAGAGTTGAGATTCTGAAGATCCTATTCAGGGGTGCCGAGATTCTCGTTTTCGATGAACCGACAGCCGTTCTAACCCCTCAGGAGACCGAAGAGCTTTTCAAAATACTTAGAGTGTTAAGAGATAATGGAAAGACGCTTATTTTCATCACTCATAAGCTAAATGAAGTCATGGCTATTACCGATAGGGTGACAGTGATGAGACTCGGGAAAGTAACCGGTAAGGTGAACACCAAAGACACAAATCCCAGACAACTTGCAAACATGATGGTCGGAAGAGAAGTTCTCCTAAGAGTCGAAAAGGAAGAGAAACGCGCCGGCGAAACCGTTCTAGAAGTCAAAGATCTCCATGTGAAGGATAATCGAAACTTAGATACGGTCAATGGTGTCTCGTTCTCGGTTCGTCAGGGGGAAATTGTGGGAATCGCCGGCGTAGCAGGTAACGGTCAGACAGAGCTTATCGAGGCGATCACCGGTCTTAGGAAAGTTGAGAAAGGAAAAATATACTTGAGTGGCGTTGATCTTACTAATCAAACGGCGCTTGAAATAAGAGAAGCTGGTTTGACACACATCCCGGAGAATAGACTGAGAAGGGGAATGATAGCCCAGTATCCAGTCTATTACAACCTCATCCTTGGTAAACAAGACGAAGAGCCCTTTTCTCAAGAGGGGTTCATAAACCTTAGAAACGTAAAGGAATTCTCAAAAGGCGTAGTAGATGCTTTCGATGTGAGACCAAAGAACATAAACATGCTCGCTGGCAACCTCTCGGGCGGGAATCAACAGAAGGTTGTCGTGGGCCGAGAACTGAGCGTTGTTCCGATAGAACCGAAAGTTGTGGTAGTCTCTCAGCCCACCAGAGGTCTGGATATCGGAGCAATCGAGTTTATTCATAAGACTTTGATTTCGATGCGCGGCAAGGGCATTGCCATGCTTCTGATCTCAATGGAACTCGATGAGATTTTTTCTCTCTCTGACAGGATACTTGTCTTCTATGAAGGAGAGATTATGGGAGAAGTTACTCCAGATGAAGTCGACAGAGAGGAAATAGGACTTATGATGGCAGGGCATAAAAAGGCCGAAGTCGTTAGGGAACGGAGTGATGAAGGATGAATACCAGCAAGATCTACGCATTACTAGTACCGATCGTCTCCGTTTTGATAGCTCTCCTGATAGCTTCCGTGATTATTATCATGATCGGCAAGAACCCAATTACTGCGTATTCCATAATGATTGACGGCGCGTTTGGTAGTCAGGAAGCACTTGCAGATACTATTATGAAGATGACACCCCTGATTCTAACCGGTCTTGCAGTCGGGTTCGGATTCAGAGCAGGAGTCTTCAACATAGGCGCTGAAGGCCAGATGACGATGGGTGCCCTAATAGGTGCAATAGTAGCCATGAATATCGGGGGAATTCCTTCGGTTATTGCCATCCCTCTTTCAATTATAGCCGGAATGCTCGCAGGTGCCTTCTGGGCATCAATAGCTGGTTTTCTGAAAGCTTTCACTGGAGCGCATGAAGTTATTTCAACGATCATGCTCAACTGGATTGCAGCTAACCTTGCTTCCTATATGGTGACCGGACCCTTGGCGGTCGGCTCCGGTACTCCGAAGAGTCCGGAAGTTGCAGAAGCATCGAAGCTTCCGGTAATACTAAAAGTTCAGGCTACTGAACTAAGCGTTGGGATTTTCATTGCCATTGCTGTAGCGATCATAATGTACATCCTGATAGAGAAGACCACCATCGGTTACAAGTTAAAGGCCGTAGGATTCAACCAGCATGCGGCTGAGTATGGCGGTATTAGTATTAGAAAGAGCATAATTCTTACAATGGCAATTAGTGGTGCTCTTGCTGGTATGGCAGGAATCGTCGACCTCATTGGAGTACCTCCTCATAGATTCGTCGGCGAACTCACAGGAGGAAGAGGATTTGACGGTATCACCATTGCGTTAATTGGGAGAAACCACCCAATCGGAATAATTTTTGCGGCTCTTCTGATAGCAGCCTTAAGAACAGGCTCCAACGCGATGCAGATTAGAGCCCAAATCCCTAACGACATCGTATCTATCATTCAGGGGATAGTAATCTTCCTTGTGGCTGCTGAGAGAATTGTCTCCACTCTTATTCTGTGGAAGCGAAAGAAAGGAGTGACTGCTATATGAGCTGGATCGAAGCGATCTTCGCAATACTTGTCAACCCCCTATTCTATAAACTCACTTTGCTCTCTGCGACTCCTTTAATATTCGCCGCTCTTGGAGGCACTTACAGCGAAGTCACCGGCGTTACGAACATCGCTCTTGAAGGTATTATGCTCATGGGAGCTTTTACCTCGATCGTCTTCACCCTACTTTCTGGTAACGCCTGGATCGGTGTACTAATGGCCGTCATCATAGGAACGGGGTTCACCTGGTTCCACGCATGGGCAAGTATTAGGTGGTCGGCTAATCAGATAGTTAGTGCTACCGCTCTTGTGATAATCGCTCAGGGAACAACTTCATTCCTGATGATTCCGATCTTTGGAAACGAAGGCCAGACCGATTTCATTGGAAGAGTTCCATACCTTGACGCAGGTTGGTTGAAGGGTATCCCTTTCATAGGCGAGATTTTCGGCTCTATGAGTCCTTTTACGTATATCTCAGTAATTGCGGTTGTTGCCAGCTGGTTCTTACTGTACAGAACACCTCTTGGTCTTCAAATGAGAGCGGTCGGAGAAAATCCTGAAGCTGCTGATACTCTAGGAATAAACGTCTACAAGATCAGATATTTCGGAGTTCTAATGAGTGGAGTTTTCGCAAGTCTTGCCGGGGCCTTTCTTTCGGTCGGTGAACTGGGAAGATTCGTTGAGAATATGATTCATGGAAGGGGATTTATTGCTCTTGCCGCTATGATACTCGGAAACTGGAATCCGGTTGGGGCCATGTGGGCTGCAATACTTTTTGGAGCGGCGGAAGCGATGAACCTGCAGTTACAGAGTAGTTCAATTGTGTCGGTGTCGGCAGGTGTGAAACCATTATTCAATATGATTCCATTTGTTGTCACGCTGATAGTAGTGGGCGGTTTTATTGGCAAGACGCGATCACCTGCTGCTTCGGGAACACCTTACGAAAAAGAATCCTGATTACGAAAACAAGAGGCCTTTCGGGACCTCTTGTTTTACACAAATCTCAGAGCCTGTTGAAGTCTGTTCAAAGTCTTGTTTCTACCGAGAAGAAAGATAACATCAACAAGTTCTGGCCCTTCATCGGCCGCTGTTAGAATATGTCTCAAGGACATGTAGAACCCCTTTCTATCGGGTTTGAATTCGTTGAGAACTGCTCTGATCGTCCCGACTATTTCATCGTTGTTCCATGCATCAAGATACTCTATTCTGTCTTTGAAGGCCTCAAGAGCCCTATAGATTCCCCTATCGATATCACTAGAGGGGTTGAAGGTAGAGATTTCCGGCTCTTCAAAATAAAGATGCATTTTCTCCGGCACTTCCAATAGGGTTTCCACTCCCTTTCGAACGGAGTCAATTGCCCTTCTCAACCACTTCCTATTGGCGATGACTTCTTCTGAAGACATTAGACCTGCTCTCACAATAAACGGAATCGTCAGATCGGTTATCCTATCCAAATCGCATTCACGAATGTAGACCCCGTTCATCCATCTTGCCTTGGTTTCATCGAAGATTGCAGCGCTCGTATTCACTCTCTCAATCGAAAAGCTTTCGATTATCTCCTCGTGTCGTAAGATCTCCTTACCATCAGGATGTGACCACCCTAGTAAAGTAAGAAAATTGAAGAAAGATTCTGGCAAAAAGCCTTTCTCTCTGAATTGCTCTACAGATGTATCTCCATGTCTTTTGCTCAACTTCTTTCCATCAGGCCCAAGAATCATCGACAAGTGTGCAAAAGATGGTATTGGTGCTCCAAAAGCTTCATAAAGAGCAAGTTGCCTTAGGGTATTAGATAGATGATCATCTCCTCGTAAAACGTGAGAAATCTCCATAGAAACGTCATCAGCAACTACCGCAAAATTATATATTGGTTGACCGTTGGACCGCATTATCACAAAGTCTCCAATTGCTCCCTCTTTGAAAACGACCTCGCCTTTGATTTTATCGGGAAGCCTGTACTCCTTGCGTGGCATGTTAAAGAAGACAACCGGATTAAGTCCTTTGGCTTCGAACTCCGAAACCCTTTCTGGCGAGTTGAAGACCTCCAGCATCTCTTGAGAATAATGAGGTGCCTTTCCTTCCGAAAGCATTTTATCGTGAAGCGCTTCAATGTCTTCAGGATAAGCATAGACATTGTAGGCTAGCCCCCTTTGAAGGAGATCGAATACCATCTCCCTGTAAACTTCTCCTCTTTCACTTTGTCTATAGGGCCCAAAGGACCCACCCACATCGGGTCCTTCATCCCAGGTGATCCCCAACCACAAAAGTGACTCCATGAGTTGCTCCTCAAATTCCTTTGTGGATCTTGAAACGTCGGTATCTTCAATACGAAGGACGAGCTTGCCGCCGTAATGCTTCGCAAACAGGTAATTGAACAACGCAGTTCTGGCACCACCAACATGAAGGTATCCAGTAGGGCTGGGCGCAAACCTTACTCTAATCATCATCATCACTTTCCCTTCCAGCAAAAGCAAGTAAAATCCCCGAAATACTCTTGCTATCAGTTATTTGTCCGTCAACAATCATTCTGATCGCCTCTCTTGAGTCGATCAGAATCGGTACCACAAACTCTCCTTCATCGGGACAGGGATCCTGAACCCTTTCCACCTCTGCAAGGTAGATATGAATTATCTCATCGGAAAATCCCGGCGAAGTCTCAATCGTAGTCAGTTTGCGTAAGTATCTTGTAACATATCCCGTCTCTTCCAGCAGTTCTCTTCTGGCGCAGTCTTCTGGGTTCTCACCGGCATCAAGCTTTCCGGCAGGTATCTCGAGCATGAACTTCTGAACGGGGAAACGGTATTGCTTCACGAGCAGCAATTTATCATCTACGAATGGAACGACAGCAACGGCACCGGGATGACGAACAACCTCTCTAAACGCCGTAGTACCGTCTTGAATCGAGACGGTGTGTCTTTCAAGATCAAGAATTTTGCCCGAAAAGATTTTCTCCTTTCTTATCGAATGCTCCATCTTACTTCTCCATCTCAAAATGCAGTGGCAGGAGCTCATAGGAAGTAGTTCTCTTGGTTATTCCATCGCCCACTAGAATCACTTCGAAATTGCCAAATTCTGCCATGAACTGTCTGCAGGCCCCGCACGGAGAAGTCGGTTCCTTTCTGTTACTAACTATTGCAATACTCCTGAACTTCCTGTAACCCTGTGAGACAGCCGAAACAATCGCAGATCTTTCGGCACAGATGGAAAGTCCATAAGAACTGTTTTCTACATTGGTTCCAACGAACACTTCGCCTTCCTCAGTAAGCAAGGCCGCACCAACAGGAAACCCTGAATATGGCGAATAGGATCTATCCTTTGCCTCAATAGCTTTCTGAATTAGCATTATCTCCTCTGATCTGTCTTTCATCAACCTTCCTCCTGTCAACAATGAGCCTGATCTTCTCAACTTTATTCTTTCCGGCAGCGAGGATCTCAAAAGTAAAGCCATTAACAATTATCTTCTCTCCGACTTCCGGAAACCTTTCAAGTACTTCCAGAAGATAGCCTCCTATTGTCTCAAACTCAGTATCTGGAAAATGGTGCTCAAGTTCTCTCTCGATATCATTTATTGGTGTCATTCCGTCAACAATGAACTCGCCTTCTCCTAGCCTCTCTATCATAATCTCTTCGGACTCTTCGTCATACTCATCCAGGATCTCACCGGTAAGCTCTTCAATTACATCTTCCATTGTTATTATCCCTGCTGTCCCGCCATACTCATCGATAACTACCGCGAGATGATTCTTCTTCTCTCTGAATTCTCTTAACAGATCATCGACTTTCTTCGTCTCGGGCACGAAATACGGGGCTCTCATAATTTCCTCGACACTAATGCTATGCAGGACATCGTTATCCTTCCTATCGAGTATGAAATTTAGCAGATCTTTCGCGTAGCAAACTCCGACAATTCTATCAATGTTTTCTCTGTAAATAGGATAGCGAGAATAGCCTTCCGATTCTACTAATTCCATTAGGTCAATTAGCGGCTTTTCCTCTTCAAGTGCAACGATTTCCACCCTTGGAGTCATAATCTCCTTCACCGAGATGTCCTTCAATTCGAGCGTCCTTTTCATAATCATTCTCTCTTCCGACTGAAGAACCCCTTCTTCATGGCCGGCATCGACGGCCGACCTGATCTCGTCTTCGGTTATGAAGGGAGCAAAATCGGCTTTCTTACCTCCAATGAAGACTATGAAGAAATTCGAGATGCGTAACAGAAGCCACAAAAGAGGTTTCAGAATCATCGTGATTACGGAAATTACCGTTATCATTTTTCTAAAGAGTCTTTCAGAGTTTTCTCTTGCAAAGATCTTCGGAGTGATCTCTCCAAACACAAGTATTAAGAATGTCATAACTCCCGTAACAAGCGCTGCGGCAATCCCTGCGGAGTTGCTCGGAAGGAGCTGCAGTGCAAGCAAGGTTGCGAGTGATGAAGATAGTATGTTCACAACATTGTTCATGACAAGTATAGCCGTAAGAACAGAATTAGGGTTCTCTACGAAATACCTAACAGACTTGCTGAACCGCTTTTCTTTGTCATCCATGAGATCACGTAGCTTCAATTTGCTCATCGACATGAGAGCCGTTTCAGTTCCAGAGAAGATGCCCGAAAGATAGAGAAGGAAGCCAAGCAGTGCCAGATTCAGTATAAGCGAAACAGGGTCCCCGCTACTAGTAGGGTCTTCCACTTCTTATTTGCACCTCCAAATCAATAATGATACGGTCTGTTGTCAAGAATAGTATGTGCCCTGAAAAGCTGCTCCAAAAGAATTAGAACGGCCATTTCATGCGTAAATGTCATTCTTGACAAGGACAGCTGTTGCCAGCCCTTCGATAGAACCTCTTCACTAAAACCCAAGGGTCCCCCAATGAAGAAAGTCGGGCTGCTTACTCCTATATTTTGCCATTTTTCAAGCATTCGTGCAAACTCTTCCGATGAGCGATGTTCTCCTAGTTCGTCAAGAAGGAGTATCTTGTCGCTCGAGTCGGCAATTTTCAAATACCTCTTGCCTTCTCTCTCTTTGACAATCTCCTTGTTCCTGGAGGTGTTGCCTCCTAGAGGGAGATACTCAATATCAACTTTACCAAAGCTGCTGAGCCATTTTCTATACTGGTCGATACCCTCAACAACAAAACCCGACTTTGGCTTCCCCGTTGCAAAAATCCTGATATTCATCTTACTTTCTTTCCGCTCTTGATTACTCCCTTTACGAGATCTCTAGAGAAATTGTAGACGATTTCACTGTAATCCTTCACCTTCAGAAGCAGCAAATCGGCATCGTATCCTTCCTCTACTCTACCCTTTCTACTCTCAAGACGCAAAGCGTATGCGCTATTCACAGTGTAAGCATTTATCGCTTCTTCTACGGAAAGACCACAACGCGAAACCGCCAAGAATATTATTAAGAAAGGGTTATAGATGTTGCAGGAACCGGGATTGAAGTCTGAGGCTAATGCAACTATAGCTCCCCTATCTATCAATTCGCGACCTCGTGCAAAATCCTCATTAAGGAAGAAAGATGTTCCAGGCAGAAGAGTGCAAACTGTATCGCTCTTCGCCAGGAGTTCTAATGTCTCATTGTCTGCGGAGATCAAGTGATCGGCGGAGGTGGCTCCAAGCTCAACCGCTAACCTTCCGCCTCCTGATGATGAAAGTTCATCCGCATGGAGTTTCGTCTTGAACCCCATTTTTTTCGCCTTACTCAAATACTTTCGCGACTGCATTTCGTTGAACACACCCTTCTCGCAGAAAACGTCAACCGTATCGGTGTATTCTCCAAGTTCAGAGAACATGTCTGCCATCGAATCCAGAAATTCCTCTTCAGATCGATACTCCTCTGTCAATGCATGGGCACCCAGAAAAGTGGGAATAATGTCCATTGGGTGAATGGAATTCAATGTCTTAAGAACCTTCAGCTGCTTGAGTTCGTTATCCCTGTCGAGACCGTAACCGCTTTTGCCCTCAATAGTAGTAACTCCAAGAGAAAGCATCGCGTCAAGGTATCCCATTGACTCGGCCACAATTCTGGAAGCAGGAGCGCTTCTTACTTCTCTTACGGTTGACCTGATACCCCCTCCTGCATTCATTATGTCCATATAACTCTTCCCAGAAAGCCGCATTATGAACTCATCACTTCTACTGCCGACAAACGGGATGTGGGTATGACAATCGACAAATCCGGGAATAACCACCAGCTGGCTGCCATCAACATACTCGTTCGCCTTCACAAATTCGCTACCGACATAAGTAATCTTGCCTCCCTCGATTGCAATGTTCACACCGCGTTTGATTTCAAGAGAGGACATTTTCTTGCCCCTTAACGGCCCCAATTCTGGAGGTGAAGCAGTCTGCAAGACGTCGACAATTGCCAAATCAACCAACATCTCTAACTATCCTTGTCTGCAATGAAATCCAGCACCTTCTTCTCAAGAATTGAGGAGCTGGAAAATCTCTCGAGCCTAAGATAATGATCAGCAACATCAACAAGTGCCTGAAGTGGAGTAAGTCCTACTATTTCAGATCCTACAATCGGAACTCCGTACCTTTCAGCTTCCAACCTTATCACTTCGAATACCCTGAATAGAGGAGTCTTTTTGTAATTGGTCATGTTCATCGAGATCTGAACCATATTCCTGTCCTCTAGTCTGAAGCCAAGCGCCTTCACATACCGAAATCCTCCGCTTATATGTCTGATTGACTTCGCGATCTTATTTGCGATCTCGATTTTGTCAGTTCCCAAATTCACGTTGAAAGCGATAAGATACTCTCTACAACCTACCGCCACAACACCGGCAGAAGGATGAATCTCTGAAGGACCAAAATCAGGTTTCCACTGTTCGTCAGCGATCTTCGAAGCAAAGTTTTCGAACTCTCCTTTTCTTATGTTTGAGAGACTTACACGCTCCGAACAAGTCGCGGAGTCTTCATACAGGTAGACTGGAATCTGTAGCTCGTCACCAATTCTCTTTCCCAGTTTCTTGGAGAGAGCCACGCATTCCTCCTTTGTCGTATTCATAACAGGAACGAGAGGAATAACATCAGTTGCCCCCATCCTCGGATGTTCACCAGAATGGTTTCTTAGATCGATCAGTTCTTTTGCTTTAAGAGTCATATTGAACAGAGCAGTTTCAACTGCTTCGGGTTCACCGGCAATCGTAACGACAGAACGATTGTGATCAGCATCACTTGAATAATCTAAAACCCATACATTCTTTACCTTACTGGACTCTTCGACAATCTGCTCGACCACATCCAGCCTTCTTCCTTCACTGAAATTTGGCACTGATTCAATGAGTCTCATCTGTACCTCCTCAAACAAACTGCTATTCATGTTCTCTATCGTACTCTACCTCTTTACCTGTGTAACTTTGGACAATACCCAACTGTAGCGCAAATATCATCGATGACGATCCGCCGTAACTTACAAATGGCAAAGGGATGCCCGTGACTGGCAGAAGCCCCAGATTCATTCCGATATTCTCTACCACGTGAAAGGCAAAAACAGCGAATATCCCGCTTAGAACTATTCTACCAAACTCACTTGTGGTTTTTCTGGTAATCGACCAGATTCTCCATAAGAGCAAAGAATACAACACTATAAGCGAAACGGAGCCTATGAAACCCCATTCCTCCCCCAGAACCGAGAAAATGAAATCTGTGTGATCTGCTGGAACGTATCCAAGTCTGTTCATAGTACCCTGAAGCATTCCGGTACCTTTAAGACCTCCAGAACCAATTGCTCTGATTGCCTGAATAGTATTATAGGCGGCACCTGACGCATATTCTTCTGGATTCAGGAAGCTGAGGAGCCTATCCCTTTGATATGGCTTGAGCCCGAACATAAAGACAACTGGAACAACGAAAGCAATCAAAGCAGTCATCGCAATCATCAGTTTATCAAATCTCTTGCTGATGAGAGTAACAAAGTACCAGATTACTACAATTATGATGGTCGAACCGAGATCGGGTTCCAGATAAATCAGACCTGCAAAGATGGCGGCAGAGAGAACACCAAGAGAGAAAAGGCCGTATTTGTTTTTCGCTTCCCTAGAATAGATGAACCCCAAGAAAAGTATCAGAGAGAATTTGGCCAGCTCGGATGGCTGAAAACTGGCGATGCCCAGGTCTATCCATCTTCTTGAACCTTCTCCAGAACCCAAATAGAGAACTGCGACCAAAGTGACCACTGAAGCAAAAATCAAGACAATAGACATACTCTTCCAAAAGTTTCTCTTAATCACATACGCCGTGAAAACGAAGACAGCACAAGAAAGCAGCACCCAAACTAATTGCCTTCCGAACAGATACTCCTCTCTCTCACCAAAAGTTGCGCTAAACAACACGATGAGGCCAAACACCATTATAGAAATCATAAATATTGGAAGTAAAAACTCTGCTCTTCTCCTCATTATGCTCTCCTCTCGCCCGAAACAATTATATATCTTAATTATTCTACTTGAGATTCTAGATGTTGATTCGCCGACAGTGGTCACGTCGTCTCAGATTGCTTTGCTCTGGAGGTAGGCAAAAATGTATAATCTCATTGTTAGGGTCAATTTTTCAAAAAGAGCGAGATATTGAGTATTAGAACCCGAGACAGGCAAATTCGATTTTTGAAGGACGTGAGGTTGATTATGAATGTAAGAGAAATCATTGAATCAAAGGATCAAAGAAAGCTATCCATGGTTTCCGCATACAGTTACTTTGAAGCCAAATTCGCAGAACAGGCCGGTGTTGATTTAATCCTTGTAGGAGACTCCCTCGGAACTATGGTTATGGGCAAAAGAGATACATTATCGGTAACAATGGACGAAATGATCTGGTCTCTTAAATCTGCCCGCAGGGGCTCAAAGCAGGGGTTTATTGTTGCCGATATGCCTTTTGGATCCTATCAATGTTCAAGAGAGAAGGCAGTTGAAAATGTTATTGCCTTTCTAAGGCACGGCGCCAACGCTGTAAAGATTGAGGGAGGTTACGAAACTGCAGACCTGATCAAGTATCTAGTTGATAGAGGATTACCTGTTATGGGACATATTGGAATAACTCCTGAACACGCCAGCTTGGATGGGGAGTACCACATACAGGGAAGAGATGAAAGAAGCATCAAGAGGCTTATTGAATCTGTGAATGATCTCGAAGAAGCAGGCGTCTTTGCGATTCTTCTGGAAATGGTTGTTGAAGACGTTGCCAGGAGGCTGACTGAGGACACGTCAGTACCAACATTCGGCTTGGGTTCAGGGCGTTACTGCAATGGACAGTTTCTTAGATTGCATGATCTTCTCGGCATAAACGACGAGTCGAAACCTAAGTACATAAAGAGATACGCTAACCTGAAAACAGATATCATTGCTGCTCTTTCAAGGTTTGACGAAGAAGTGAAGTCGGGAATGTTCCCCGATGAGGAAAACGCATTTGAGGGTGTTGAAGAGGTTTGAAGGGCGGCGGTTCCAGGCTTGATGATGCGGAAAAGATGAAGTGTTGACATGATGGTAGGAGAGAATGTAGTTTCTTTCTCTGAAATCGATTCGACAAATCGATTCGCTATTGATAACCTGGACAGGCTGCCTTCTGGCTCGGTCATATGGTCACTTTCTCAAACAGAGGGTTATGGTAGACATGGAAGAGCCTGGTATTCAGGTAAAGGTGGATTGTGGTTCTCCGTTGTATTCAAGCCAACGCTAATCAAAGAGCCAAATGAATACACAAAGACCGTCTCTGTTGCTATAGTCGAGACTCTATTGCAGCTGGACTTCAAGTCTGTCAGAATAAAATGGCCCAACGATATCCTCATTAGCAACAAGAAAGTTGCTGGCGTATTAACTGAAGCTGTCTTCACCGGGAACTCGCTCAATGGTATCGTGGTTGGCATAGGCATAAACGTGAACAACGAGATCCCCGCTGAATTGAAGAAGATTGCCACATCTCTTAACTCGGTGAAAGGAACCTACATATCCCTAGAATTGCTTCTTGGCAAGCTCAACAAAAGGATTGAACTTCTGAGGAAGCGATACATCATCAGAGGGAAGAACAAATACTTGACGAGACGTTGGAAGAAACACCTTGCTTTTTCCGAGGGAGACGAAATAACTGTATCCCTACACAAAGAGGAGAAAGTGACAGGTATAATAAAGAGGATCAACCCATCATCGTTACAGATCGAACGAGAAGACGGGGAGATCCTTGATATCAAGTCCGGCGAGCTTATTCTCTAGTTTCCCTAATCACTTCTGAAAGAAATTCTTCTGTGACTCTTACTACAAGAGTCCTATTCGAAAAGCTTATTGAAACGACATCTCCGGGTTTTAGTTCGGAAGATGGTTTCGCCGGAACATTGTTCCTTTCAACATAGCCCTTATCAATCGCTTCTTTTGCAATTACTCTTCGCTTTATTATTCCATTAACCTTAAGAAATTTATCCAGGCGCAAATCAAATCTCCTATAAGTATACGCTTGACTATCTATCTTCAAAAAGGTATAATTATGTCAACGAGATGTTCTTGCCCCCGCCACTCCGCTAAGTGCAGGGGCTCTTTTTTTTACTTGATTACCACAAGGCTTCTGATTACACTCATATCTTCGATGAACTCGCTATTTATAAGCACTCCGCTCTCAATCTCCAATCCCATAAGCCCGGTCAATATGTAGCCGGAATCAATAAAGAGACGCGCAAACCCATCAGAACCTACGAACCCGAGGAGTTTGTTGTATGTTTTCAGTTCCGAGACTACCACTCCATTTTGAAGCTCTTCGTTGGTTCTGATTTCATTCTTCGAAGAAACGTACAACCAACCATCCTGAATCCAAATGTACTGGCCCTCAACAATGAGAACGTCGCCTGAAACCAATACTTGCAGATCGGGATCAGTCTTTTCAATCATAGATCTAGCATCATCTATTGATCCTTTGTACCCTGCCCTAACTACATAAGAATATCCAACTGATTCAGAGTCATCGGAAGCAGTCCCCTGCGTTCCCATAAGGCTTGAGAAGATATCGTCAACCGAGATATTTGCATCGATCATAATCTCGCCTGTCATATCTTTTGAGAAATCTACGAAGCTCACATTACCTATTCTGAGAGCTTCCAACTCTAGAGGAACCAAGCCGAGACCGACAAATTCAAGTTCCGATAGAAAGGAAAGATCGTCAATCCTTGCAAATCCAGAAACAAGTGGGAGGTGGCGCGTAACTTCAAGATCGTCAACAGAGGCTCCTTCTAGAGCAACATGAAACCTCTCTCTGCTTTCTTCAAAAAGAGGAATAGACAATGCCTCTGCAATCAATATCCCCTCCTCATTCCAAACAGAGCCCTTCTGAATAGTGCCTCCCATATCCACGTAGAAATAGCCGAAACCCGGCGAGAGATCAGACTTAACCAGAGAGAGGTTGTATCCCTTTCCAACCATCGAATATGCCTCGATGTCGCCAATGTAAAGGTACTCTTGATCCACGGCAATACTCAGTTTGATATCAGAAGGCAGCAACTGTGGAAGCAATTTCTCAATTGCCGTCTTCACAGTTCTGGGGTTTGATATCGGGCCAAGGATTGCTATCACGCGATCTAAGCCCTCTGAATCCACCCATGCGGCCAGCCCAAAATCTCCATCGAAAGCCCTAAAAATATCCTTCGGATCAAGACCATTATTATATGCCAGCATCTCAACGTACTGAGCAATCAGCTGTTCTATGGCCAGCTGATTGAGCACCATATCAAATAGAACTGTTTGCTTCGAAACTTTGTAATTATCATTTAAGTGCTCTACTACCAGGACGCTCTGTGACGACACTGGCAGTCTCTCAGCCATGGAATCAACACTAGCTAGTGATAGTGCTCCGACAACAAGTAAAACAAGCACCGTCAATTTCTTCATTTATTCACCTCCAAGATCGTACTCTGATTTTAGACGACTGAACAGCCTGAACTGTTCCTGGTGTGATTCTACCACTAGATAGTTGTGTAGGTGTGACTGCCATCCTCGTTGTGACTTCCAAACTATGAGTGTAGTAATTGGCAAAAGAAGGTCTTGAGCTAATGATTCTAATTGGTATATAGTATAATGATTGTTGTCAAACGTGATTTGGTGCCAAGACCTAGAAAGAGAGGAGCGTTGCTTGAGGTTTCTGAAGCTTGTCCAAAATGATCTTCTTCTCATTTTCAAGTCAAGAGCTTTTCTTCTGATGCTGGTATTGCTGCCGGTAGTTCTTGCATCAATCTCTTCCATAACTTCCGATACGGGAGGTTACTCAAACTTGAGGATAGGTATTGTAAATGAAGACAAGACATTTGTAGGGCTTTTTTTCGTACAGTACGCTACATCAATGCTTAAAGGCGAAAATATCGTCCAGCTTTCAAGCAGGAGTGAAATCGACTCCGTAATCGATGATCTAGATGGTGTCTTTGTTATTCCAAGGGGATTTGCAAACAATCTCCTTTTTCAGGAACCGTCGGAGCTAATCTTCATTCCCAATCCCGGTTCGATGCAGACTGCGGTTGCAATCTATCAAGTGATGAGCAACGTATTGAGAGAATTCAAAGCTCTCCCCGTTGTTGCAGATCCAGAATTCATGAAAACAGTGGATATCGACCCGAATTATGTGGCACCCTCTCTCTCCGTCGAAGGGATAACCGAATCAAGACTCAGTTTCTCTTCCCTTCTCTTTCCAATAGTCCTGGTTACGACGATAATGTTTGTTTCAACAGTCGGAGCCGCAACGGGAATCTTCGAGGATCGCAGAAGTGGAGTGATTGACCTTCTACGGCTTTCAAACGTTGGAGCAATAGAGTATACAGGAGCCAAGGTTTTGAGTTTCACGGTTTTTTCCACAATACAGGTTCTGATATTCATAACTGCTGGAAGCCTTTTTGGGCTCCAGATAGCCTCTAATCTCTTTCTCTACATAGCGGTAATTGAGGTATTCATTGTCCTTTTCACATCCATAGGGATTCTGATCGGCACGATTTTCAATTCTGCTAGGAGTGCGCAGCTTACATCTGTTTCTATTGTTACGACCGTGCTAATTCTCAGTGGAATCCTGATACCTCATTCAATGTTCCCCGAATGGCTTGAGATCTTCAGTAAAAACCTTCCCGTAACATCTCTTCTCGTAGCGCTTCAAGGCATCTCGATGCTAGATTTCAGTCTCTCCAAGGTGATTGTTCCTTCCGTTCTGAATTTCTCACTGGCAGTTATAATAGTTCTTCTTGGCGGAATTGTGGTAAGGAGAGAGGACATATCACTAGCAGATTAGGTCGTTGACTGCTGCTGACAAAAGAGTTATAATTGCTTTAGTTGAAATGCTCCCAAAGGGAGAGGGCTTGTTTTGCCCTCTATTTTTTATTATGGTGGTGTTGTTTGTGGAGGACCTGAAGAAAGAGTTGCTCGCACTGGCAAATGAAGTCGCAAACAACCTGGGGTATTCGATCTATGACTTAGGTCTCTCAAGAAGAGGAAAGAAGAGACTGGTGAAAGTCACGATCGATAAGCTGGACGGATATATCTCAATAAGCGACTGTGAATCGTTTTCGGCCGAGTTTGATAGAGCACTTGATTCAGCGGACCTCGTTCCCTTCTCTTATGATCTGGTAGTCGAATCCCCGGGGCTTGAACGTGCATTAAGAGATCTTGATGATTATGTCAGATTCACTGGAGAGAAGGCAAAGATTATACTCAAGGAACCCGTTGAAGGGATTTCAGTTGTGATTGGAAAGATCGTCTCGTGCCAAGGTGAAGTTGTTACTGTCGAGAGCTCTGAGAACGGTAAAGAGATAGCATTCCACTTTTCAAATGTTAAGCGTGCTAACCTAAAACTATGATTTGGATGGTGAGGTGTTCATATGAATCTCAATCTCTTGGAAGCCCTTGACCAACTGCAGGACGAAAAGAGTATCGAAAAAGAAGAGGTCATTGATATACTTGAGAAAGCGCTGCAAAGTGCCTACAAGAAGAATTTTGCTTCGGAAAGCGATGTCGATGTGAGAATAGACAGACTCACAGGTGACATTGAGGTTTTCGAAAGACTTGTTGTTGTTGATACAGTAGAGAATCCTTCTTTGGAAGTAACTCTGGAAGAAGCTCTCAAGGTAAACTCTGCCGCTGAGATAGGCACCGCAATTGAGAGAAAGTTGAATATCAAGAAGTTCAAGAGAATCGCTGCACAGACAGCTAGGCAGGTGCTAATTCAGAAGATCCGTGAAAAGGAAAAAGAAAACCTGTTCGATAAGTATGTAGATATGAAAGGCACAGCAACCACTTCTGAGATATTGAGAGTCACTTCCGAATGGGTTGACCTTCGAATAGGAAAGTTAGAGACCAGGATTCCCACAAAGGAACTAATTCCTGGAGAACAGCCGAGGCTGAACTCTCTGATGAAGGTCTTTGTTGTGGATGTTGCGAGATCTGCAAGAGGTCCTCGTTTGCTTGTGACGAGACGTACACCTGAATTCGTCATCGAGCTGCTCAGACTTCAGGTTCCAGAGATCGAAAGCGGAGATGTGACAGTCAAAGCAATAGCTCGAGAGGAAGGGGTCCGGTCTAAGGTAGCTGTCTTCAGCGATAATACCAAGGTTGATCCCGTAGGAGCCTGCATAGGGGAAAGCGGTGCAAGAATTGCCGAGGTTCTTCGCGAGATAAAACCCGAAAAGGTCGATATCCTAAGATGGAGCAATGTTCCGGCCGAACTAATCGGCAATTCGATTGCACCAGCCTCCGCTTTAGAAGTGAAAATTGTGAATGTAGAAACCCACGAGGCGGTGGTTTACGTTTCTCCAACACAATTATCTCTAGCAATTGGAAAAGGCGGGCAGAACGCGAGACTTGCCGCAAAACTGACAGGCTGGAAGATCGACATAAAGCCCATAATGTAACTCAGTCTGGAACGGACGGTGACTGATTATGAAGAAAGACCAACTAAGGGCCGAACTTAAGAGAAGAAACCAGAGAATGACAGCTCAAAGAGAGTACGTGCTAAGATTCTTCTTTGAAGCTGAGACAGATCACTTAAGCGCCGACGAAGTCTATCACAAGATTCAGAGCAAGAAATTCGGGATAAGCAAAGCAACCGTTTATAGAACCATTGAGTTGCTCGTAGAGATAGGCCTTCTAAGGAAGATTGTTTTCGAAGATGGAATTGTAAGGTACGAACCGGTGAAAAGGGGAGAGCATCATCATCACCACATAATCTGCAGCAACTGCGGTTCCGTTGTCGAGTTTCACCTTGACAATCTCGAAGAACTTGAAGAGCTAGTGAAGTCAAGAACAGGATATAGTATAGACGATCATCAGCTTAAATTCTACGGTTTGTGTCCAGAATGCCAGAGCAAAGTGAAGAATAAGAAAAGTGACAGCAACGATAATAGATAGGCAGTAAGAGGTTCAAAGCGTATCGCCGGGATGACTCCCCCAATTACACTAGTGACTTCACCAAGTAACGAGGACATGGCTCTGAGACTACCAGCAATAAAACTGCCTACTATTTGCAGGCCAACAAGATCTGCTACCAAGATGAAAATCATTCCAAGATACGAAGGCACAACGAAGACTGGAACCATTACTACGGTTAACGGTATTCCTGCTAGAGACAACGTGCCAAATGTACTGAGAGAAAGCGGGATGATAGCCGTCTGAGCGATCGCTCCAACAAGCAATGTCTGACTCAGCAGATTCTTATTCTCGATTGCAGGCAAGAAGATTAGAAGCGCAGCTGTTGCAAAGAAACTCAGCTGGAATGAAATTGACGCAACAATAGATGGTTGTGCCATAACAATAATAATTCCGGAAAATCCCAGAATATTAAGCGGGTGCTGTCGATAATCAATGATCTTCAGTAGTGAATAACACAGTAACATCAAGAATGTTCTGGTAGCAGATATCGCTGGACCAGTAGATAAGGTATAGAAGAAGAGCAAGACAATAGAAAGTATCAGCTTCGTTTTCCTACCTAACATGAGAAAAGAGAGAGCGGAATGGACCAGCAAATACATAAGACCGATGTGCAAACCAGAAACCGCAAACAAATGCGCAACTCCAAGATTAGAAATCCTCTCCCTGGTCTCAAAATCAATGTGGCTTCTATCGCCGGTGAAGACGGCTGCAGCAATCGTATCATTTAGTTTGTACCTCGAAAGTAACTCAGTAACATACTTTCCAGGATAAGAGAAGACCTCTAGCCTCTCGACACAGGCCTCAATATTCGATTCGATCTTGAAAAGAGGAAATGATTCTTGCCTTGTAAGAGTTCCCGCTGTCCAGATTATCTGGCCCGCAAAAGCTGCAGCTTTTCTGTCGGAAAGCCTTATGTTTACAGCGACGGGAAGATTCATCCACTTTCCCTCAACAAGCACTCTTCCCATGCTTGCCTCAACGTTTCCCGTTCCGCCTCTGGATATGTATCCCACATATTCTACTTTTCCAGGATCAAGTGTCTTCAACGTTAGAGACTGCCCGAGGCAACCGACCACAAAGAACATGAGCCAAATGAAAGGGCTGACCCATCTGGAAGAAAGAAGAATGACGGCTGTCGATATAAGGATAAGTGGTATCCATGCACCTGCCGTCCAGTCAAGTGCAAATACCAACAGCTCCCCAAGCATCGTTGCAAGGAGATAGTATAGAAACGGGAAAGAGGTTTTCCTTTTCAGAAGTCCACCTAGCATAAATAGATTGTACATCCCTTGCAACGCTTTGTGAACAGCGTGTTCGATGATTCACATGTGATAGAATATTATCGTTGAATGTTCCTGGAGGTTTTGAGGTGAGACAGTTTTCTTTTGGCGGGCTGACGCTGGTGGGTTACTATGGATATAATAACCTTGGCGACGATCTACTATTGCTTTCATCACTATCCCTAATTGATGAGATAGGGTTTGAAGGGCCAATATACTTGCCCGCATCTTCTCACATAGAGCAAATAACTCATAGATTCCCTTCGAAACTCGATATCAGATTGGTTAGTCGCTTTAGTATTGGTGAGATCACAAACTCAATTAGGCACTCAATTGTCACCATCTTCGGAGGGGGAAATCTCCTACAGGACCAGACTAGTTGGAGGAGCTTCCTTTACTATTATGAGATTGCCAGGCATACCCTTAACAGGGGGAAACCTCTGCTTCTTCTCTCTCAAGGTTTTGGACCGTTGAACAGACAGATCAACAGAAAGGCTCTAAATAAGCTACTGAATAATCCTCTTACCTTTGGTGTAATGAGAGACTTAGTCAGCTACAAATATTTCTCTTCTATCTCGAAGAGAGTTATCTCAGGTACTGACTACGGCCCCTACTATTTGCAGAAAAAGGGAATAATTCCGGAAAAACGAACAACCGAAAGTGGTCTTGCGGTAATTGTATTGAAGAATGGAACAAGTGTTGATGACGTCCTCAATTCGCTGAGGCTGAACAATCTGACTGAAGTGTGCGCTGTGGGTTTTCACAATCATCATGACGAAGAAAAGAGAAGTGAGCTCGAATCTAAGGCCAGATCAAATGGATTCAAAGTTAGAAAGCCTCCCGAAGACCTCGAAGGCATGATAAGAATCTTCAACAATGCAGAACTGATAATTACTGAGCGTCTTCACGGAGCAATTCTTGCTATCTCATTAGGAGTTCCATTTGTGTGGAAGAAGAACACGAAACTCGATAGATTTGTGAGATCTCTTAACAAGGATTGCGAACTCTCCTTTGAAGGAAGCTGCGAGAGCTTGAGTCTAGCCATCAACAGTTCTCTGAAAGAGCCTGTTAATCTCAAAGACGAATACTGGTCTCAACTTGAGAAAACGGCAACCGAATCAAAAGAAGTATTGATTAAGTTGATCTATAGAAGGTGATTGAATGTGGAAATATTTCCTGCCAACTAGGGTCTTCTCGGGGACTAAAACAATAAGTCATAATAATGAGCTTTTCAGAGAGATCGGAACTAATGCTTTCATAGTCACTGGAAGGTCTTCAGCAATAAAGAGCGGGGCACTTGACGATGTGCAGGAAGTGCTTGACGCGTTGGATATTCCAAGCACATTATTTGATGAAGTGGAAGAGAATCCCTCCTTCTCAACAATTGAGAAGGGCGGAAAAATGCTCTCAAATAGCGCGTGCGATTTCGTGTTGGCAATCGGTGGCGGCAGTCCGCTAGATGCTGCCAAGGCTATCTCAGTAGTTGGGAAGAATGGCAACTGCAGCTGCAGAGATCTATTCGAAGGAAAGGATCTTCCTGCATTTCCAATAGTCACAGTCCCCACCACGTCTGGGACCGGAAGTGAAGTTACACAGTACTCGATTTTAACCGATCCGGAAGGTTCGAAAAAGGGCTTTGGCATGCCTTCAACATTTCCTAGAATCTCTTTCTTGGATGCGAGATACACTGTAACAATGCCCGTGGATGTAACAATTTCAACTGCACTTGATGCCTTATCTCATTCTATAGAAGGCGAAGCAGTCAACAAGGGACAGAACCCCCTGGTGAAGATGCTTTCGAAGGAAGCAACGAAGATTATAAAGCAATCACTCCGTGAAGTCTTGAAGAATGAAAATGATGTCTCTTCCCGAGAGCGGATACAGTTCGCCGCGACACTTGCCGGGATTGTTATTGCCCACACGGGAACGACCGCAGTTCATGCCGCAGGTTATCCTCTCTCATCCTTCAAAGGCATAAAGCATGGAATGGCAAATGCACTCATGTTGATTGGGATATTCGAAAGAATAGCCAAAACCGACCCGAATAGAATAAGCGGTGCAATAGAACCTTTCACTGATCTAGATGAGCTTAACGCCTTCTTACAGGAGTTTGGTGTAGGAAGAGTCTCATTACAGCTCTCTGAAGAAGAGATTGAGAAATGGTCCGATCAGACCTCTAAAGCATCTCATCTGAAAAAGACGCCGGGTGACTTCGACAAGCAATTCTTCGTTAATCTTTACAAGAGGATAATAAGCGATTGAGCCCCAGAGTGTTCCTCAAGAAAGAAATCAAGAGGAGGGTAGCTTTTGGCCATCCGTGGGTCTACGACAACGAAATCGAAAAACACGACCCGCTCGATGATGGTTGCATAGTGGACGTGTTTACGTATTCTGGGCAATTCTTGGGAAAGGGTTACTACAATTCCGGTTCCACGATAAGAGTAAGATTCATTACAAGAAGGAACTGCAAACTCGATACAGACTTTTTTTCAGGAAAAATCCGAAGAGCAATACAACTGAAGTCTCTACTTCTAGAAGATAGTGACGCCTTGAGAATCGTATTCGGCGAGGCGGATGGTCTACCAGGATTGATAGTTGATAGATTCTCCGATTGGCTCGTAGTTCAATTCAATACTCTTGGCATCCAGCTAATGAAGAAGGAAATCATCGAAGCCTTGATCCTCGTTTTGAAACCAAAGGGGATTTTCGAAAAGAGCGAAGGAACCTCCCTTGCAAAGGAGGGCCTGGAAGCTAAAGAAGGATGGTTGTACGGCAACGGGCCGGAGCTTCTGCCATTCAGCTTAAACGGAATCAGCTTTCTTGCAGACACAAAAGGGCAGAAGACCGGTTTTTTTCTCGATCAGAGAGAAAACGCAAAGCGCTTATCAGACTACGCCACCGGTCGAAGAGTACTCGACGTTTTTTCTTACACAGGTAATTTCTCCTTTCATTGCATAAACAAAGGAGCACGAAGTGCGATTCTGGTCGATTCCTCTGAGCGTGCGCTTTCCGTCGCAAAGGAAGTAGCAGAGATAAACAGGTTCTCTGATAAGTGTGAGTTCATCAAGACAAATGCTTTTGATTACTTGAGAGAGAACAGTCTTTCAGACTTTGGTCTTGCAGTAATAGACCCTCCGGCAATGGCGAAATCTCCATCTTCCAAGAAGAACGCTCTCAGGGGCTACAAAGAACTGAACCTGAGAGTAATCAAGAGTTTAAACGACGGGGCATTGATTGCTTCTTCTTCTTGCACACAGATCGTTTCGGAAGAAGATTGGATGAGAACGATCAATGATGCTTTTCACGATTGTAAGAAATTGGGTCTAGTAGCTTTCAGGGGTGGACAATCACTGGATCATCCAGAGGTTACTTCGATATTCGAGACCAAGTATCTTAAGTTCTGTCTATTTCACATCTTTGAACTGATAAATTACTGAAAATCGGGCAGTTACTGCTGAAGTATTAATGTAATGCTATAATTCAGAAAAGTCTAACGGCTGGAGGTAGATAGAAATGGCCAAAGTATACGTTGTGACTTCCGGAAAAGGGGGAGTCGGCAAGACAACAATCACGGCCAATATTGGTTGTGCTCTTGCCAATTCAGGGGCGAAGGTTTGCCTTATTGACGCAGACATAGGTCTCAAGAATCTGGACATCACATTGGGTCTTGAGAATAGAGTTGTGCATACAATTCTAGATGTTGCAAATGGTAAGGTAACTGCTTCTGAAGCGCTAGTGAGGCATAAGCAAATCAAGGGACTTTATCTACTCGCGGCCTCACAAATTGCAACGAAAGAAATGCTTTCCCCCGAAGATATGAAGAAAATGATTAGTGAGCTGTATCCGAAGTTTGACTATGTCATTGTGGACTCACCTGCAGGAATAGAGAGAGGATTCAGGAACGCCATAGCTGCAGCTGAAAAAGCTTTGATTGTTACTACTCCCGAACTTCCAGCCATTACTGACGCTGATAGGGTCATCGGACTTCTGGAGAACTCCGGGATGCAGGAGGCGAATATCAGACTCGTGATAAACCGTTTCAAAGTCCAGATGGTCAAACGTGGTGATATGCTTACAAGAGAGGATATTCAAAGTAACCTCGCAATCGACCTGATCGGGATTATTCCAGATAGTGACGAGGTGATCATAGCAACAAACAAGGGTGTACCGGTTATCCTGAACGGAAATGGAGAAGGAATCGGAAAGGTCTTCGAGAACATTGCTTTGAGGATGAAGGGAGAACCGATCCCCGTTGAACGGGATATCCTTGAGCAAGGATCGAAAGGATTCCTTGAATTCCTTAAGCGCATCTTCAGAAGAGACTAAGAGGGAGTTGAAGTGTATGTTCTTTGGACTTTTCAGGAAGAAGAAGAAAACCGAAGGAAGCAGAAAAGAAGCAAAGGATAGACTTGATTCCATAACTGGTGGCAGGAGGTATTCAGTACCGGTGAGAGAAGTGATCCCTCAAGATATCCTCCAGAATAGCGGTAAGGATATGGTACACCAGATAAAGACTTACGTTGCCGATAAGTATAAGGTTAAGGAAGAAAACGTCAAAGTTCAGCTTGAAGAGCACAACGGATACGTGGTAATTATTACAAACGTGGTCTTCCATTGATTCTTATGAGATATGCTGTAAAAACAAGCCTTAGAAATCAGCTGATAGATATTACCGATTTCATAGTTGAGTCAGTTAGAGAGTCGAGGGTCTCACACGGTATTGTTAATGTCTTTGTTCCGCATACCACGGCAGGAGTAACAATCAACGAGAATTCCGATCCAGATGTTGTTCAGGACATCTTAGAATGGATGGGAAAAAGCATTCCAAAAAGTGATAGATTCAGACACCGCGAAGGGAATTCTGATGCACATATTAAGGCTTCCTTGGTTGGTTCTTCAGTTACAATACCTTTCAGAGACAATTCACTCGCGCTGGGAACATGGCAGTGCGTTTATTTCTGCGAATTTGACGGTCCTAGGAGCCGTGAGGTAATCGTTACGATAGTGGAGTAGCAATTTCTCTCATGAGTCTTCGTCACTTACAGTAATTGGGGCTCTGAGAGAAGACTGTGGGGAGGGGACACAATGCGCAAAGGAAGATTCTTGTTTCTTGCTGTTCTAGTTTTCGGATCTTCGCTCTTCGCAATCAAGGGCTTCACCTGGGACATGGGCATACCTAAGTTCTATTTTGCATCGGTCTCAATAGCGATCTTCATAGTCTCTTTCTCATTGAAAGCTGTGAGAAATCCCTGCAGTGTCAGAGTAACGCTTCCGCAGCTGCTTTCATTGTTGTTTGGATTCCATGCGTGTCTGACTACCTTCCAACTTCTGAACACGCTGCCAAACGTCTTTCTTACTTCACTCGGTTTTGCAATGAATCTGCTTCTCTTTCTCCTCTTTTCATTGCTCATCTCGGCAGAGAAACAGGAAACTCTACTGACTATTCTCCAACTTTTCCTGTTTGCGGGGCTTATCATAGCCTTTGATGCCGTATTTTCATTCTACACGGGATATGGCTTGCTTTGGGGGACTGAGAACGATCCGTTCACAAGAGGAAATCTCTCATCCGTTATAGGAAACGTGAACTTCACGACCGACCTAATGGCAATGTTGCTATTTCCAGCTGCTTTTCTAACCGTTTCCAAGAAGAAGATCTGGAAGCACGAGAAGATTCGGCACTACTTCTACCTTTCACTCTTCTCACTTTTCTTGATAGTAATAGTGATAGGCCAAACAAGAGCAGTCTATTATTCAGTAATAATATCGATAGTCTTTCTAGTAGTCTTCTTGATTTTCTCAATTCTGAGGTTCAAACTCAGATCCTTCATTTCTGTATTTAGCAGGCTATTTGTCATTCTTCTTATTATCTCCACGATAGTAATTATGATCGTCTACTCTGGAGACAACCCTTTGACAAGCGGTCGTTTCAGCTTCTCTGAGAGGTTAACGTATACCACTGACGACTACGTTTCCGTCGACGTCAGAATTCTTCAGTGGAAAGCAGCTATCAAACAGTGGGAGAGTTCAGCCTTTCTGGGTACAGGCTTCGGATCATACAAGTATCTTTCTACGGAGAACATGGGAAAGGTACTGACTGAAGAGCCAGAGTACATGTATGTTGCAGGTCTGAACAGCATCCGAACCCACAACGAGTATCTTCAGCAGATGAGTGAAACAGGAATAATCGGAATCGTCCTAATTATGACCTTCATAGTTGCAATGCTTTTCTACACTGTCGGGGTGGTGAAGAGTTCCTCCTCTGTCGAGAAGGTCACAAAGTATCTCTTTCTCGAAGCCGGGTTACTGGTAATATTCGTTCATTCAGTACTTTCCTTTCCTGGTCATCTAATGCCAAACGCATTACTAGCTGTCTTCCTTTTTGGATTCATCATGAGCCCTGAGTTTTCCGAAGCGAAGGGAGTCACTGTTCCTATGTCAAAGGTACTTCCGCTACTGCTGGTTGTATTCGCGCTGAGTACATCAGTTCTGATGAGTAGAACGTTTTTCGCGGAAGGCCTTTTCACAAAAGGCTACATTGACTACAGAAGAATTGAAAGCATAAACCCGCAGATTCCAGAGTTAGTAAACTCGATCGGAAGTATCAAGAGGGAAATCGAGAATCTTGAGGACTATGAGGGAAGGTACTCCTATCTTCAACATGATGACTATATTCCCGATAGATTGATTGAATTGCAGAAGACTTATCCTGAGGCACCCTCAGAGTTGCTTCAACATATGGCTTCTGAAGAACGAGAAAATGCCTTTGCGTCAACGTTATCCGCGCTGGATTCTAAGCTACGATCTGCTTCTTCAGCGCTTCTAAGGGCGAGGCAGGACTCGTCAAACAGTTTCTACTCCGCGATGCGTAATCTGTCGACATCTAGAGAGATTTCCAGAGGCCAATATTTGTCAGAGGCTTACATAGGATACATGTATTTGACTGCTCAGAGAAAGGAAGATTTCCGTCTAAAGCTCAATATGTCGGGCAATGCATTAGCCGATGCCTTCACAGAGATATTCGCCAGAGAAGATGTCTTCTCGACCTGGCTTAACGAAGACACATCGCCGGGAGGTATGCTCAGCGAGTTGGAAATCGATCACTCATACCTTAGAGAGTTACCCGGTTTGTTGCGAGCAGACCTTACGGCTACCGATGTTTCTGCTCTGCTAGAGGTCTTGGATATCAATCTGCTTATCGACTATCAAGTGACTCTGGATGCGATAGATGCTCTTCTGAGGTCCACAAAGATATCTCCCGATCTTCAGGTAGTGAGAAATGTGGCAAGCTTGCTTTTCCGCGCGATGGCTGCTGCCGAGAGAGTCTCAGAAGAACTGGAGAAACTCGAAGGTTTTGTTGCAGACAGCGGCTCTCTAACCTCTCTAGTAGATTCGATCAGAAAGCTTCCAAAATCTAAGAGAGGGCATCTCGAGACACTCTACGAAACCGCCATCGAATACAACCCTGGTGGATGGTTGAAGGGAAGCAACAACGTCTACGGCGAGTATTCAAGAAACGTACTTCTTCTCTACGGTCTCGATGGACTGGATAAGGTTCAAGAGATAGCAGAGAGAGAGGTCTTTGCCTGGAATACGATGAAAGCAACGAATCGAGTCGTCCCATTAGGCAGCATTGGCCAGCTAACTCCTCTAAAGGATTACGTTTCAAGAGAATGGTTCGACAATCTTTACGAAGAAGTATATTTCTGGAGCGAGGAAACTTCATCCCTAATTATGAGAGAGATGGAAGAAGAACAGTTCTCAGGAATAGCACTTGAGAAGGCCGAATCAGCCCTAAACGAAATCGAGAAGTTCCTTCAGCTTTATTCACTTTGGTAACCCGTTAAACGTCACCTGGGTGTTACACAGGTAATACTTCGGGTATTGCTGACGTTATTGATCGGACTTATGATAGTGTTGAAGAAGATGGAGGTATATAAATGCTGGAAGTTAAAGAGGTCAAGTTAATCCGAGATGAACGAAACATTCTGAACAGTCTCACTGCTTCCTTTGAAAAAGGACGTGTTTACGCGATTCTTGGAAACAACGGTGTAGGAAAATCAACTCTATCATATGTGCTGATGGGGCTAGAATCTCACAACGACTACGAAGGAAAGATACTTCTAGATGGCGAAGAAATCGACACTCTATCAGTATCTGACAGGGCAAAGAAGGGAATTTCTCTGAGTTGGCAGGAACCGGCCAGGTTCAAAGGACTTACAGTGAAAGAGTATCTGACGCTCGGCGGAAAACTAAGACTCTCGAGAGAAGAACTTGATGAGACCCTATCAATTGTGGGACTCAACAAGGAATATCTAGATAGACTTGTCGATGAGTCACTCAGTGGAGGGGAGAGAAAGAGAGTGGAACTCGCCTCGATAATTCTGGTAAATCCTAGAGTAACGATTCTTGACGAACCAGACTCAGGCATTGACATTATGTCCATGGAGATGATTGAACAAGTTCTTGAAAGACTGCGGGATAAGGGTTCGGTAGTAATAATCATCACTCATCGTGAAGAGATTGCGCGAATGGCAGATGAAGCATATCTTCTCTGTGGGGGAAGAATAATTGCCTCCGGCGAGCCAGAAGAGATTGTCAGCTTCTACAGGAAACTCTGTGACACTTGTCAGCACATAAATGAACCGATTATAGAAGGCGGTCTTGCCAATGATTGAATCAAGTTTTGAGAGGGAATTCACTGCTATCGCAAAAGAGTACGAAAAATCAGGTGGCAACGTCTCTGATTTTCTGCGTAAAGACATCGTCTCTATTATAGTGAGCGGGAACAAAGTGATCGGAAGGAATACGGTCGAAGGTGTCCGTGTTAGAGCAAAAGAATTGGATAACGGAGTGGAAATCTGGCTCGATATTGAAGATGACGTTGTTATCGAAAACCCTATTCACCTATGCACAGGTTATCTGAAACCTGAAGGAACACAGGAAGTGCTTATTCACAACCGTCTTGGAAGTCGAGCCCGGGCGAAATTCATATCACACTGCGTATTCCCGAGCGGAGTGAATTTCACGCACTCGATGGTTGCCGACACCGATGTTGGAGAAAACGCTGAGATGTTCTACGAAGACACTCACATGCACAGCAAGGACGGCGGAGTAACGGTTAGGGCAACCTACAATACAGTCGTTAGAAAAGGTGGCAGATTCCAGAATATGTTCTATCTTACCAAGACTAGAGTAGGAAAGCTCTTTGTAAAGATGAACGTCAATCTTGAGAAGAATTCTACAGCGCATATCGAATCAAAAGTATATGAGCGTGAAGACGATTATCTCGAAATTGATGAAGAGCTCCATCTGAATGGCGAAGGCTCATCCGGAATTGCAAAAACTACTGTTTTTGCCACAGACAGAAGTAAGGCGAAAATCATCAACAAAGCCTATGGAAACGCACCATATTCGAGAGGCCATATTGAGTGCAACGAAATCATTAAGGGCGATTCTGTAGAAGTAGGTACTATGCCTGAGTTGTATGTAAAAAACGAGAAGGCCGAACTGACACACGAAGCCTCTATTGGCAGAGTAAATGTCAAGCAGATGGAAACCTTGATGTCAAAAGGGTTGAGCGAGGAAGAAGCCACTGATATGATTGTCAAAGGTATGCTCAGATAGAAGTGGAGGGAGTTACTTGAAATACAGCGAGATGTACATTGTGAAGAAACTAGTCGATCTAGCCAACATACCAAGTCCATCCGGATTCACCAACACCGTTGTTGGCTATCTTGAGTCTGAACTGCAGGAATTGGGGTTCAGTCCGCGAAGAACAAGAAAGGGAGCTCTGGTGGCAGAGCTCGGCGGCAAAGGAAGACCTCTGGTGTTGGCTGCACACGTTGACACGCTTGGGGCTATGGTTAAATCCCTGAAGCCGAATGGCCGGTTAGAGATAACCAACGTTGGCGGATTCACAATGAATAGCATTGAAAACGAGAACTGCGTAATTCACACGAAAACTGGAAAATCCTTCACGGGAACAATCCAGTCCATATCACCTTCCGTTCATGTCTTTGAAAACGCAAGGACTCTTGAACGCAAGATATCAAATATGGAAATCCGGGTAGACGAATTGGTAAGAAGCGAAGAAGATCTTAAAAACCTTGGTATTGAAGCAGGGGATTTCGTTTCATTTGATCCTAGAGTGATGGTTACCGATAGTGGTTTTGTGAAGTCAAGACATCTTGATGACAAAGCAAGCGCAGCAATCCTTCTAGAGTTAGCAAAGAAAGTCTCTTCTGGCGAAGCGATCTGCGGAAGAAAAACTTACTTGTTTTTCTCGAACTATGAAGAAGTAGGACATGGCGCATCGGCTGCGATGCCAGATGATTGCGAAGAGATAATCTCTGTTGATATGGGAGCGATAGGCGATACTCTGAAGACCGATGAATTTGTGGTCTCGATATGTGCTAAGGATTCGGGTGGACCTTACGATCACTCAATCGTTAAGGGATTGATCGAAACTGCAAAGAAAGTGAAAGCCGAATACTCAGTAGACATCTATCCCTTTTATGGATCTGATGTGGAAGCATCTCTGAGAGCCGGATACGATGTCAGGTTTGGACTAGTCGGTCCCGGAGTTGAAGCCTCTCATGGATACGAAAGGACTCATTACAGAGCGCTCGAAAATACTTTGAAGCTTCTTAAAGGATATATTGAAAACTGAGGCGCAAAAGCGCCTCAGTCATTACTAGCTCTCCGCAACCATGGTTCTAGAAAATTATCTTGCCCTTCTTGTTACCTATCTCCTGACCAAGCTGGTTAACAAAACCGGCAGGAGCGACATCGATTACTTTGCTCTTCTCAGCTTCCATAGCTTCCTGAAGCTTCTTTCTGTAGGCATCCATTTTCTCTCTGAGTTCAGATACGTCCCCTTCAAGCCACCCATAGATACTATCTGTAAGCTTCTCAGAAATCGCCTCTATTTCGTCGTTTTCTTCCATCATTCCTGCTTCTTTCGTTACCTCCAGCTCTTCACTTACTGCCCTCTCAACATCATCTTTCGTTAGCTGAGGAACGGCCGACTTTACCAAACGCATAGCGATGTTTGTTCTGAGTCTCAGATCATCTATGGTTGCCTCAAGATTATCTACTCTGGACATTATCGCACCCAAGAATTGATCAAGTGAAATCTGCATTTATTGTTCAGCTCCTTTCAATGGTTTCTCATAACGATTTTACTACTTAGAAAGCCGACTATAGTTAAGCTCATGTTTTGCTTGTAATCTTAGCCTTTCTTGTCGAATCGATATCTGATTCTAATAAGCCATAGGGACAAAACAACAACAAGGATGAAAGCAGTAACGTCGCCAGAGGCAATTTGGAGAAGCCAGAAAGAAGGAAGATATCCGCTGGTAAACAGCGAAGATTTCAGAATTGACGGAAATACCCAACCTGTTATAAGCGTGGTAGCTGCAATGAAGACCGCTACAGATTTCTCCTCTATTCTCCTCAGCTTTCTAAATGGAAGAAAGGAAAACGAAGCGAGTGAGATCACTAAGGCCATAGATGAAACAAAACCAAGAATCGAAAAGAGACTCCTGCTCCAGCAGATCAACAACGAAATCAAGAGTATCAGGACAGATGGCTTCTTTAAGACTCCCTTTGCACTATCAGTAAGCATATCTTTTGAACATATGTTCTTTTCAAACTCCTGTCTGTAGACGACTATTCCCATAAGAATCGATAAAGGCATCAATCCGGCTGAAAGTGAGGCTTCCCAGAAGAAGAGCTGAGAGATTGCTATCGATCCAACAAGAATCTCGTGCAGAAATGTCAGAAAAACCCTCACTCTTCCTCCTCCAGACTCTCTATCACGGCCTTCACACCGTTATCACCGGTAATGTCCAGGAAGAGATCCTCAAGACTTGACTCCACACTGCCGAAGCTTTCTTTCAGATCAGAAAGCGTGCCTTCGGCGATCATCCTACCTCTATCGATAATTCCAATTCTGTCGCACATCTTTTCCGCTACTTCGAGCACGTGAGTTGTCATGAATACAGTTGCTCCCCTATTTGCAATGTTTCTAAGCCATGCTTTCAGCTTCCCTGCGCTTGAGGCATCAAGACCAACGGTAGGTTCATCGAGGAATATCACAGATGATTCTCTCATGAGAGCAATGGCAACCATGAGTTTCTGCTTCATCCCATGAGAGTAATCTCCTATGTACTTTCCAAGGTAATCGATCTTGAACGCGTCTGCCAGGTTTCTAAGCCTTGATATGGTCTCTTCGGGTTGAAGCTTGTATATGTCGATTATGAACTTCACAAATTCTATTCCCTTTAGATTTTCGTACATCTTAGGTTCATCTGGAACAACAGATATTATCTGTTTGATCTCCATGAGGTCTCTTTCAATATCGAGCCCCGCAATTCGTATACTTCCCGAGCTAGGAGCAATTACTCCGGTCAGCATCTTTATTGTAGTTGTCTTGCCCGCGCCGTTTGGCCCAAGAAAACCGTATATCTCTCCTGACGATACTCTCAGATTCAGATTATCAACGGCTGTTAGATCCCCGAAACGCCTTGTCAAATCAACTGCTTCTATCATCATTCTTCTTCAAACGCCTTGTCGTAGAAAGTTGCCGTTTTTGGATGGAACATCAGTTCTATGGTACCTACCGGACCATTTCTTTGCTTTCCGATTATCACTTTGGTAACCTGTGGAAAATTGCTTACATCGCTCTTATCTTTGTAATAATCATCACGATAAAGGAACATCACTGTGTCAGCATCTTGTTCAATAGCTCCAGACTCACGGAGATCACTAAGACGCGGCATCTTGTCTTCTCTTTGCTCCACCGCTCTGGAAAGCTGTGAAAGTGCAACAACGGTGATGTTCAATTCCCTTGCCAGGAGCTTCATAGATCTCGAGATCTCCGAGATCTCCTGCTGACGGTTGTCGGATCTGCCTTTCGTATGCATCAGTTGGAGGTAATCGACAAATATGACCTGAACGTTGTGCTCCATCTTGATTCTCCTCGCCTTTGCTCTGAGCGTTCTGGGATCAAGGGATGGTTCATCGTCTATAATTATAGGAGCCGTCTGCAGGGTACTGGCACCATTTGTCAAACGTTTCCAATCTTCAGTGCCAATATCTCCTGCCCTGAGGCGAGATAGTTCAAAATTAGTGACATTACACAGAAGTCGCTGTGCAAGCTGTTCCTTCGACATCTCAAGACAGAAGACAGCTACTGGCAACTGAAATCTCAGAGACATATTGGTTGCCAGACTAAGAGCAAAAGCAGTCTTTCCCATCGATGGGCGTGCAGCAACAATAACTAAATCCGACGGTCTAAATCCTGTGGTAACTTCATCCAATTTCCTGTAACCAGATGCGATACCCGTGATCCTACCGGTCACCGCATTCTCTTTCAGCCTTTCAAGATTCTGGAATAGCTCATGCATTATCTTACCAATATGCTGATACGTCTTCGAAATCTGCGCCTCTGTAATCTGGAATATCGCTTTCTCTGCATTGTCAAGGATCTCGTCTGTTTCTTCTCCCTCATATGCGTTTTCAACTATCGAGCTGGCCGCAGTTATCAGCGATCGCAGAAGAGCCTTCTCCTTTACAGTCTTGCCGTAGTAAAAGAAGTTGGCAGAAGTTGGAACGACATCCGCGAGTTTGGCAAGCTCGATTTCGCCTCCCATTTCTTCGAGCACTCCGCCGGTTCTTAGTCTTTCAGTAACTGACACAATATCCACCGGACTCCCCTCATCAAACAACTTCTCCATTGCGGAGAAGATCAACTGGTTCTTTCGAGAGTAGAAATCCCTACTTGTGAGAAGCTCCATCACATCCGGGACCACATCTGGATCAATCAAGATGCTCCCTATAACAGCCTCTTCAGATTCAATACTATTCGGAGGAATTCTCGTCTTCAATTCATTCACCAACTCTTCCAATTATGAGAAGTTCTTTAGAATAAGCTCCTTTACCGCTGAAAAATCTCCTTCGAAAAGAAACTGCCCTCTATCCTTACCAGAACCACCTCTAACTTCCAGTTCTTCCTTGACTCTTGTAAGGACCTCCTGACAGTCAAAGCCTTTACCAAAAAGCAGGAATCTATCATTTGCCTTTCCAATAATAAGATACTCTTCCAGTGTGACGAATTTGGTAATTGCAGCTAGAACACTCTCCTCTTCTTCAAGAAAAGTAATCCTCGATCGCGATCTATCAATATCTTCCGCTATATAATGACCTAGTCTTTCAGAGAGGCTTCTTATTATCGAATTGCTTGCTTTGAGCTCGCCTATTAAGGATTCGATCCGATTCGGCAGATCGGAGTATTTGCAGGTGAGAAATAAAGCCGACTTGGTTGTGAGATTGTGTTTTGCGACATAGTCATCTAGGGCTCTATTTCCCGCGGCGAAGAAGACTCTGGTGAGAGAACCCTTGACTTTCTCGCGTTTCAGGATTTTCACGAGCCTAATTTGCCCCGTCCTCTCAACATGAAGACCCGAGCAGGCGCTTACATCTATCCCTTCAATCTCAATCACTCTGATGTCCTTGTCACTTTCGCTGATTCTCTGATCTATCTCTTTCCTCAATCCCAACTTCTGAAGCTGAGATCTTTTGACACTGAAGCTTTTTACTGGAAGATTCTCACCGATCAAATCGTTGCAGATTCTCTCAACATGAAAAATCATATCATCTGTGAGAACACCAAGCGAAAGGTCGATTGTCGTGTGTTCTTCCCCCATCTGAAACCCAACGGTTTCGGCATCCAATTCTCGAAGAAACACTGCCGATAACAGGTGCTGCGCAGTGTGCTGCTGCGAGATGTCCCGTCTCCTCGTCTCATCGATCCTGATGTCCACCGATTCACCTCTATCCTTATCTATTATTCCATCTACTTTGATAAGAATCTCATTATTCGACTCATTTACTGACAAGATATCCAGTTCGTCCACTTTTCCACGATCTCCAAGTTGTCCTGCTTCTCCATCAGCATACACATTACCGTAACATATCTTGACGTAGGTAGTACCTTCTCCAAACCATATTTCCCTTACTACTTCTAACATACATCGCCCCCAGCCACTTGATATTAAGTGCAAATATATGTAATAATTATACAGTAAGCTTTTACTTAAACTCCGTGGGTATAATTCGTGAAAAATGAATATGGGGTGATTTGGTTGCAGGAAAGGCCAATCCTTTCGATAAGGAATCTATCTACTCATTTCAGTATGGCAGAAGGAGTTGTTAAGGCCGTTCAAGATGTCTCTTTTGATCTTTATAGAGATGATGTCTTAGGAATAGTTGGAGAGACCGGTTCTGGAAAGAGCGTAACAGTCAAAACAATAGCCGGAATGGTTGATAACCCAGGCTTCATTGCTGGTGGCGAGATTCTCTTTTTAACCGACGAATTCAGTAAGAGCGGTGAAAAGGATTATATTGACTTGGCAAAGCTTCCGAAAGATAGTTTCTCCAGAGTCAGGGGCAAACACATAGGGATGATCTTTCAAGACCCTATGACCTCCCTTGACCCGATGTACACAGTTGGTAACCAGATGATAGAGACCATTGTTCATCACAAGAAAGTTACCGAAGAGGAAGCAAGAGAACGATCGATAAAGCTTCTCGAACAGGTAGGAATTCCTAAGCCTTCCGAACGAATCGATGATTATCCCTTTCAACTCTCCGGGGGACAGCGCCAGAGGGTAGTAATAGCGATAGCGCTGTCGTGCGATCCTGAAATCCTGGTTGCCGATGAGCCTTCAACAGCTCTAGACGTGACAGTTCAAGCTCAGATTCTAGAACTGATGAAGGATCTTCAGGAGCAGTTCAACAGCAGCATGATTTTCATTACCCATGATCTCGCAGTAATCGCTGAAATTGCTACGAGAATCAGCGTTATGTATGGAAGCTATCAAATGGAAATGGCTGATTCTCTTGAGGTTTTCGAAAACCCAATGAATCCATATACATTTGCACTTCTTGAGTGCATTCCTAGACTCGACATAAAGCAAGATAAGCTATTACCTATCCCTGGCCAGCCGCCAGTAATGTTGAATCCTCCGAATCTCTGTCCCTTCCTTCCAAGGTGTTCAAGAGCGGTTGATAGATGCTACAAGGAGATGCCACAGCTTGAGCAAATGAAGGATAATCATTTCGTCAGATGCTGGAACCCAATTACTAACAAAGTATTGCTGGTCAAGGAGGCTCAAGAATGAAGCTTCTTGAAGTTAGAAATCTGAAAAAATACTTTCCAGTCAAGCAAGGTTTCCTCATCGAGAGAGTCGTAGGATTCGTCAAGGCAGTTGATGATGTGTCTTTCTCGGTAGATAGAGGAAAGACAATCGGTATAGTTGGAGAATCAGGTTGTGGCAAGACTACAATCGGTAAGTCGATTATCCGCCTTCATGAAGTGACTGATGGAGAAATGCTTATTGATGAAGAAGACACCACTTTCTACTTCATGAAGAAGCGAAGGGCAAAACAGTATCTGAAAGAGAAGTATTTCGATACGGAGAAATTTAATAATGGTGACGGAGTTGGTTTTGAGCCTTTCGAAAAGAAGATGTACGAGATCTACAATAGTGTCAATAAGGACTCTTCCAAGGCAATCGATATTCTATTTGATAAGTCAGATCACAAGAAGAAGCTTCTCAGGCAAAAGGCACAGATAGTATTTCAGGACCCAATGTCTTCTCTGAATCCAAGGATGACAGTTGGGCAGATGTTAACTGAACCACTTCTTTTTCACAAACTTGCTAAAGACCTTGACGAAGCAGTTGAAATGGTGAAGGAACTGCTTGTAAAAGTCGGTCTTAAGCAATATCACGTGGACAGATATCCGCACCAGTTCAGCGGTGGTCAGAGGCAGAGAATAGCCGTTGCAAGGGCTATCAGTGTAAACCCCGATCTCATCGTTCTCGATGAGCCGACTTCTGCCTTGGATGTTTCGGTTCAAGCTCAGATAGTCAATCTCTTTGAGAAACTGCAGGAGCAGCTCAATGCAGGTTATGTATTTATCTCTCATAATCTTTCTCTGGTAAGGTTTATTTCTCAAGAAGTCTCTGTCATGTATCTTGGTAGGATCGTAGAGCAGGGCAATAGTGAGTCGATCTTCAGCAGCCCATTGCATCCTTACACAAAGGCGCTCCTGGCGGCTGCTCCAATACCCGATCCAAAGAAGAAACGTAACCGGAAAGACCTGGTTGGCGGACAGGTTCCCAGTCCAATAAACAGACCGTCTGGCTGTTTCTTCAATCCGAGATGCAAGTACAGAATGGATATTTGTACCAAGGAATATCCGCCCATGTTCAAGGCGGATGAAAACCATTATGTTGCGTGCCATCTTTATTCCACATCTCATGAACAAGGAGGGGAAAGTAAATGAAGAAACTCTTAGTGCTTCTCGTAGTACTCATTGCTGTTGGAATCCTTTTCGCAGCTCCCGAGTATCACGTAGAAGAGACATGGAACGGCAAGCCCGGAGGTACTTTCTATTACTGGGGCTTGGGAGATCCAAAGACATTTAACTATGACTGGGCACAGGAAACTAGTTCAACAGATCCTCTAGGATTCATACTGGCAACTCTTATTGAAGCCGATGAGGGTGGTATGCCGTCGCTTCCCGGTCTTGCAAAAGACTGGTGGTTCTCTGATGACGGATTGACTTTCTTCGTGCAGATAAGGGAGGGCATTCAGTGGTCCGATGGAGCACCATTCACACTTGACGATGTTTACTGGACATTCGTAAATGTTTCCTTTGTCCCGGAAAACACGGCAAACGGCAACGGGTCCTATCTGGATTCTAACGACCAGCTACCGGTTGTAGAAATTGTAGATGACACCACAATTTCCTTCACCTGGACAGTTCCCCAGGTAACGGCCCTTAGGCAGATCGGCTTCCGCCCCATCATGCCAAAACATGTGCTCGAGGAAGTTGTCGCCAACGGTACCTATCCGGAATTCTGGACGATCGCTGACTTTGACAAGCTTGTTGGAATGGGGCCCTTTGTGATTACGGATTACGTCGAAGGCGTCAGAATCGTTTTCGAGAGAAATCCATATTACTGGAAAGTCGATGGCAACGGTGTAAGATTGCCCTACTTCGATAAGCTGAATTACGAGCTTCTCGCCGACCAGAATACCTCTCTGCTCAGATTTGAAGCAGGACAGATCGATCTCTACGGACCGACTGCCGAGCAGTTCCCAAGGCTAGCAGAAATGGCCGCAGATAAGGGCTGGATAACCGGTGTCGGTGGTCCCGCTCTCGGCTCGCAGTTTATTACCTTCAACTTCAACAACCCAGATCCCGTTAAGCGAGAATGGTTCAGAAACGATGGGTTCAGAAGAGCTTTCGTCTACGCGATGGATAGAGACGCTATAATTGAATCTCTATACAATGGGCTTGGCACTCCTCTATACGGTCCGGTCTCTCCGTCAAGCGGTTTCTACTACCCTGAAATCGAGAAATTCGATTACAAGTACTCGATAACAAGAGCCAGACTCGAACTCAGAAGAGGCGGCTTCGACTGGCTTCCAAATGGAACCTGTGTTGATGCAAATGGAAACCCGGTTGAGTTTGAGCTCACTACAAATGCTGGAAACATAGTCAGAGAGGCAATAAGCAACATCATCGTCGATGGGGCTGCAAAACTTGGAATTAAGGTCAATTTCAGACCTATTGACTTCAATACCGTTGTTTCAAGACTTAACGACGCAACTTACGACGCTGTCGTCATTGGACTCACCGGTAGTGTTGACCCCGGAACAGGCTGGAACGTTTACAGGCTTGACGGCGGACTGCACTTCTGGAACTATCCTCCGGACTACAATCCTGACGATCACATAACTGAGGACATGTACATTCTCCCCGACTGGGAGAAGAGAGTCGATGAAATCTACAGACTCCAGACGTCAGCGGTTGATCCACAAGACAGATATGACCTATTTGCTGAATTCCAGATGCTCTTTGCTGAGTATCAGCCAATTGTGTTCACAATTGCACAGAACTTCCTTTATGTCTACAAGAACAATATTAAGATGCCGGTCGAAAAACTAACACCTGCAACAGGCCTGCTATTCCAGTTAGAAGGCTGGTGGAAAGAGTAATATCTTGATTCTCGTTGCGGGAGGGTTTCCCTCCCGCTTTTCGTATCATCGAGAGACTTAGTGTGAGTTTTGAGGAGGGAATAAGGTGCTGAAATATATAGTTAGAAGGCTGATTCTAGCAATTCCGGTTCTGCTCGGAGTCTCTATACTGGCCTTCATGATTATATCCGCTGCCCCCGGTGATTTCTTGGATGCATACAGGTTAAACCCTTCTATTTCGAGAGATCAGATAAAGGTTCTTGAGAATCAGTTTGGCCTTGATCAGAATGTCTTCGTGCAGTATTTCAAGTGGTTGGGCAACGTTCTTACAGGGAATTTCGGTTATTCATTTAGTTACAGGATTCCTGTCTTCGAACTGGTTTTCAGGAGACTGGGAGCAACTCTTCTGCTTAGCATCACCACACTGATTTTTACCTGGGGAATCGGCATTCCTCTTGGCATATATTCAGCCCTTCATCAATACTCGCCCAGTGATCAGGCTTTTGCCTTCCTTGCATTCATTGGTATTTCTATTCCAAACTTCTTCTTTGCTTTGCTATGGCTCTTTATGGCGGCGAAGACAGGGTGGTTCCCAATAGGAGGATTGATCTCGCAAAACTTCAACGAACTGAGTATTATCGGCAAGATCGGTGATTATCTCTGGCACGTGGTCGGACCAATGGTCACCTTGGGTACTTCTGGACTTGCCGGTCTGATGAGGCAAATGAGAGGTCAGTTGCTCGATCAGCTGAGGCAAGACTATGTTCTTTTTGCTAGGGCAAAGGGAATGCCTGAGAAGAACGTTATCTACAAGCACGCAGTTCGAAATGCTATCAATCCTATAGTCACAATGTTTGGATATGCACTTTCTGGTTTGCTCGGCGGTGCAGTTCTTACAGAGACGGTTTTCGGTTGGCCAGGAATGGGAAGACTAGTCATTGAAGCCCTGAATGCTCAGGATTTGTTCCTTGTCATGGCCACGTTGCTCCTTTCTGCTGTCCTTCTGGTAGTCGGCAATCTGCTGGCCGATCTTCTGCTTGCATGGGTCGATCCCAGAATTCGTTATAGACTGAGCTGAGGGGTGTAAAATGAAGAAGAAAAAAACCAATGATAACAATACATTGAAAAGTGCTGAAGTCAGTAAAGAAGACCTCTTTGAAGTAAAGTACATGAGTAGATGGCAGCTTGTGTGGAGAGCTTTGAGAAAACACAAGTTGGGGATGATTTCTTTATGGATCCTGATAATCATGTACGTCATAGCATTGCTGGCCGACTTCTTGTCCCCTACCAACCCTTATGAACAGACACAGGGACTTTCTTTTGCGCCACCTTCAAGAGTTCATTGGACCGACGAGAGCGGTAAGCTTACTGCTCCTTACATTTACGCCTGGGTAATGGAAAGAGACCCCGAAACGTACAGAACAACATTTGTTGAAGGTGTTTCTATAGGTTCGATCACTGCGTTGGATAGGTCAACTGGCACAGAAACCACTTTCACAAAGGGTGAAGACGGGGTAATAGATATATTTCTTACCATAAAAACGGTCAGATATGCTCTTGACGCAGAAGGCAATAGGGCTAATTTGGGACAACCCGACTACTCGGTTATCCAGAACATCAAGCTGAGCGAACTGGAGCTCTTCGAAAAGATGATGGTCAGTGAGACTTCTAATAGAACCACCATAGATTCCCTTAGCCCAAGCAGGTTCAGAGAACTTCAAAGGATTGGGTCGCCAGTAAAAGTCGTAACTGAGCGTTCTCTTCACAGAGTGTTTGCTCAAAAGGAAGCAGAAATCAAGGACATTGTTCTCGAGGCTATAAGTATTTACAATGAAGTTATCGACATTGATGGAGAAGACGTTGAGCTAGCAAAGGAGTTTCTAGCCGAGCTTGAAATCTCACCTAATCTTCTTGGAGTAGTCGTCGAACCCGAAATTACAGAGTACGAAACTGTTAAGTACCCGATCAAGTTCTTCGCCAAGTCCTGGGATTACAAGCTCTTATGGTTATTTCCAACTAACATTCACTTATTTGGAACAGACCAGCCATCGAAACTCTTGTTGTTTGGGGCAGACAGATACGGAAGGGACGTATTCTCGAGGATTCTTGCTGGGTCTAGAATCTCTATGAGTATTGGACTTCTTGCCATACTTATCACTTTCTCTCTTGGACTTTCGATTGGAGGTGCCGCCGGATACTTTGGTGGTATTACCGATGAAATTCTCATGAGGGTCACCGAGGTTCTGATGTCGATACCCAGTTTCTATCTCTTGATCTCGCTGCGTGCGATTCTACCTACAAGCATACCTTCGCATATGACTTATCTCTTGATAGTTGTAATTCTGAGTTTTATTGGTTGGCCCGGGATGTCAAGGGTAATCCGAGGCATGGTTCTGGGACTGAAAGAGACAGAGTTCGTTCAAGCGGCCGTTGCTATGGGTTATCCATCATCACGAGTTATTTTACGGCACATAATCCCGAACACGGCAACGTACATTATCGTTGCAGCAACTCTGTCGATACCCGGATATATTCTTGGAGAAGCAGGCTTAAGTTTCCTTGGGCTGGGAATAACTGAACCTTCGGCAAGCTGGGGATTGATGTTGTCGCAGGCACAAAGTATAAAGGCAATGACAGAAGCTCCCTGGTTACTAATACCGGGGATATTCATATTCATAGTTGTTATGGGCTTCAACCTCCTCGGAGATGCACTGAGAGATGCTCTCGATCCCAGATCTCTAGGGTACTAAACCTATAAGAAGCTAATAGATTGATTTTAAGCGGGTCGAATGACCCGCTTTCTTTAAGCGATATTTTATCCCCCACGGACTCGTTTTCAGAAGATAAGACATTCTCGTCAGAAGCAACGGGTTTGTGTAACTAGGTCTTTCAGGTTCGCGAAAACAATAACAGTAACTCCACTCTGTAAATTCTAGCCGCTCCTTCTCTCTTCCCAGCAGTCAAAAACAATGTTTGTTCTCATAAGAGATGCACCTCAAGCTTGGGGCGAAATCTAGTTATGCAGATTCCGAATGAAAAAGAGGTAGTCTAAAGACACAGACACGGAGTAGGCCATCCTCCGTGAAGTATTTTTCGGCTTTCTTTCGGGAATCCCTGACATAATCGGAGAGATTACCTTTATCTAGAAAGCATATTGCAGTCCAGTCCAGTCGATAGCTTGCTGCTAAGAATCTTGATAAAGTGAGCATCATCAATTATACTGTCCAGTATAAGTGAGCGACCGAGTATCCTAGCAGTTGCAGTCAAGCTCGGATCTCTCACAGCTGCTTGCTTGGGATCCAATTTAGGTAGAATGAATTCACCTGTCTTGGGGTCTATCTTTCCAATAACACCTGCTAATTCCTTGGCTGTTTCTTATACTTGTCCCAATAAGATCTGGCTTCATATACATAAACGATCTCAGTCATCTTATTGACCTGCCTAATGATGAAGATAATCACCTCTCTTTCAACAGACAGAAAGGGCTGATCCTTATCCACAAACCTATACTGGTTCAGAAAGTACTTTTTCTGAAAGCTCTATCGGTCTTCTAAGAAGTATTGAAGCTAGTT
>NZ_DJHG01000029.1:96345-125830 GCF_002432955.1 Mesotoga sp. UBA5825
GAGTCTTATCGGAAGTAAAACACACCAACATAGTCTGACAATACTTGTAATCACATTATTGAAAGTTGCTAATTCTATAAGCCCTAACAAGTAAGCGTTCAAAATCGATTGAGCATCAACTCTAGACTTCTCAGACTTCCCGATGAAGTCGATCATTGAGTGATAGATGTTTCTCACAATCACTCCTCGAACAAGTCAAGTCTGATTATTTCCTGTTTTCCACCAGTTCACAGGCCAAAGCGATACTCTTCTTGAAAGTTAGCCTCTCTACTCCTCTTCCTTTTCTCCAGAGACTATGATCATAAGTACTATTAGCGTCGCCATGACAAAGACGATTACTCCCGGCAACAGGTAGCCAATAATCGTAAAGGCAAGAGAAGAGGGGATGTAGTCTCTCAGAGGAGTCAGCCACCAGGTGAAGCCGCCTGCAAGGCTATCTCTGATATATAGAAACAGAGTGGCGGCAAGCAGCAGCTCTTCAAAGATCGGCAGAGCAATTCTCTTAGCAAGAGAACAATACTGAAGGAAGAAACCGGTAATAAACAGAGCAAATGGAAAGAGAAAGTCCATAATGTCTATATCAATGCTCTTTCCATCCAGCAAAGCATTGACAACCTGCCCACCTCCAAACAAGAGTGCTATGACTACCGCAACTATCATCAAAAGATTTCCCAGAAATATATATATTCCTCTCATGCTCTCACCTAAAAAAAACCGGCCCGTGTTGGGCCGGTTGTATAAAACGTAGATCAGAACTTGTAATTGTAATAGAGACCGGCGAACCAGGTGTCTGCTGGATCAAACACATCGACCCCTGCTTCAAAGTTGAACCCATCAATAAGGACAGGGAAACTCAAACCTAGAACAAGTTCCTTCGAGCCGTCGAGGAAATAGTATCCAGCAGCTCCTGTGATAGAAGGTTTAAAATCGCCCATCGCAAGATCGAGAGCTGCCTTTCCATAGACTGATATGTCCTTAACATCGGCAAGAACATCGCCAATGATCTCTGCACCGAATTTCCTTGCTCCATTTGCGTAGAACGTATTGTAATAGCCGGATCCCACATAAAGGTCAACACTGACAGGTCCAGCTGCCCAACCGTTTGACTTCACTAAGAATCCTAAAGTCATAGTCTGGGTTGTGGCTCCGAAATCATAGTCGTAACCAAACTTCACGCCTGCCCAACCGATTCCATCCTTGGAAATAACGGGCTGAATCCAGGTCTCAACTGCATTTGCCTCGATATCATACATCACGTCACCTGTGATCTCGAGAACCCCTATTTCATACGCGACTCCGAGTCCAGCGTACTGGCCTAGTGTGTCTGAATATCTTGCGTAAGGATTGAGTGAAAGCAGACCAATGCTGAACTCATAACTTGCATCTACTACATAATTGAATGTAGCTGCACCTAGAAGATCCGTCGCCTTCACGCCGCCAGAAATAACTAGTCCTGCCAATGGCTTTAGAGTCGCCTCGGCAATTACATCTCCGCCCCACTTAAGAGCATCAAGACCTGTCTGAGCGGCAAAAGAGAATATATCCCATGAACCGAACAATGCAATCTTGTCCGTAGCAGCTTCTTGGGTACCAATGCTCAACCCGAGGTCTTTGAGCACCAAAGCCATTGTGACATTTGCCGCGTTGTCATCATACCACTTGAACCACTTCAAACCTGGATTTGCATTTGTTCCACCAGCAAAAGACTTCGCAGCGTACCAGCTTAAAGACGCCGCATCATTCTCCGCAGTGAAAGAATTCAGGACAACTGTGGTCTTGTCAGATGGAAGTGTAATGGTCAAACTGAGAGTGATGTCCGAAACGTCTGCCTTGGCACCGAAACTAACTGATAAGTCCTTGATTCCGAGTGCGGTATTTAGCCCATCCTTGTTAAGTTCCGCATGGCCCCAGAGCGTACCTTTGATTGTAGGGCTCAAAGTTATGGTAGCCGAGAAAGCGACCGAGATGGCCAGAAGTACCACTAAGATTCCAACAAGCTTCTTCATGCACACTTACCCCCTTTATAAGAGTGTTTTTGGTTTTTGGTGATGCGCATAACGTAAATATACCACATTTCATGTAACAAAAGCAAACACACGTGTTGCTAAGTTGCACAGAGAGATCATTTCAGGATTAAACCTACCGCTCCAAATGCAAGTGCCACAAAAGAAAGAATAATAGCTGCATTTGTATTGATCACATTCTGCTTCTGTATCTCTTCCAGAGCCGATATCTTGCTTTCCAAGGCCACGTCGTTCTCTTCGAGCGCAGAGATCCTCGTTTCTGCAGCTGCAAGAGCAGTCTTGTCTGCCTTGCTCCTGTCGAGCTTAAACATTTGAATGGCCATTGTGTTGGTAATGCTCTTCAGACTGTCGACTTCTTCCTCGAGAACTCCAACTTTTCCCTCAAGAGAAGTTGTTATACCTTCGATAGAAGCGATCATATCGGCGTGTTCGTCAAGAACTGCGATGTTGGCATCAATCTGATCGAAGGCGACTTCTAACATCTCGTAGTTGTCGGAAACGTCACTTCTCAGCGAGGATAGCTCATTACCGAGAATTCCGATCTCTGCCTTCAGTCTCTCTTCTGTGAGTCCAAGTTTCTTGTAAAGGAAATTCATTTTTGCTGTCAGCTGATCAGGAGTCACATAGTTCAACTCTGCAATCCGCTTATTCGCAGCCATCACAGCATTGCTAAGCATCTTAGCTGTTACTTCGAGATCCGTTACTCTTGCCTTAATCGGATCGACATCGCTCGCCATTGCTTTCGTTGAGAGATCAGCTTTAATTTCAGCAAGCTTTCCGTCCAAGTCGTCAAGTCTTGCAATGTTCAAGTCAACCTGATCGAAAGCAACTTCTAGCATTTCTTCCGCATCAAAGATAGCCGACTCCAGTTTAACTATCTCTGAGTCGTAGTACTTGACTTCGGGCATCTTGGCAATGCTGTCCTGAATCATGAGGATCCGCGTGTACATTACTGAAAGCTTGTCATTTAACTCCTCATTGGTCACGAAAGGCTCGAGATCAGGCATTTCGCCCGTCAGTCTCGCTTCCAAATCGGCAAGATCAGCCTTCGTAGCCATCCCTCTCCTTAGTGCAAATAGGTCAGAAGTCAAGCTATTGATAACATTTTCGGAAACATCGACCCTTGAGGCAAGCGCAGCGAAATCAGCTTCTTGAGCAGTTTCATTCTTCTTCATGTTGGCAATCGCCTGTCCGAGGAGTTTAACCGTTACTTCAAGGTCGGTGGCCCTATTCTTTAGAGCCTCAATGTCCGAGGGAACGCCTGTCAACGCTTTCAGCTTCTCATTAATGAGTTCAATACCCTCATTTGCGCTTACTGCTTCCTCAGAGAGTCTGTCGATCTCATCATAGAGAAATGCAACTGTGTCGTCAAAAGTCTTAAGCGACACGAAATCCCCTGTTACTGAACTCTGTTTCAGAGATGCGACAGTTGCTTCAAGAGCCCTCAGTTCCGCCGTTAAGTCAACCAAATTCTTCTTGTTGTCAGAGATCTCCAGGGAGAGTCCCGCAACTTTCTTAGTGAGGGAAAATACCACTTCCTGAAGTTTAGCATCCCCGGCATCAGAATAATCCATGAACCTGGCAAGAGTCATGGCAAGCTGGTAACGCGTAGCAAATTCAGTACCTCTGAATGTGCCATCAGGGAAACCAATGAACAATCCACCGGATGTCGTCTTAATAACGCTATCGTAGGCCCAGTGATTCTCTGACAAATCGCTGTACTCTACACCCAGAGTTAGGGCTGCAAAAGCAACAACGACAAGTGCCAGTATAGAAAGCTTCTTCATGGATCCTACCCCCTTTCAAAATGTTGTCATTTTCTACAGCAAACTACGTATTAATTATACAGTAAAAATGCGTCTATATTCAAGAGTATTCAGCACTTAACAAGGCGATAGAAACGCTTCTTTCCGATTCTAAGAACATCACCATCGGAAATCTCAAGAACTGAATGGATATCTTCTAGTACTTGATCATTTATTCTCACTCCACCCTGATCTATCAATCTTCTTGCTTCGCTTCTTGATTGAATCTTAGCACGAGAAACGAGAAGATCGACAATTGAAATACTGTCTTCCACAAGTTTTATTTCCGGCATCTCCTCAGGAAGCTCCTTATTTCGGAAAATGTTTATAAACTCCTCTTTTGAGCTTTCGGCAGTCTCTCTATCAAAGAACTGAGAAGTGATCTCCACAGCCAATTCTAGTTTCAGATCTCTTGGATTCACTGTTTTATCTTGGAGTTTCTTATCTATCTCCTCAAGCTCCTGATCGCTTTTATCGGTTAACAGTCTGAAATACTTTGACATCAGCGAGTCTGGAATTGACATAACCTTGCCAAACATGTTCCTCGGAGAATCATCAAAAGCTATGTAATTATCGTAGCTCTTCGACATCTTCAGCTTTCCATCTGTCCCTTCGATCAAAGGAACGGTGAGAATTGCCTGAGCCTCAAGTCCGTACTCTTCCTGTATCTTTCTGCCAACAACAAGGTTGAAAAATTGATCATCGCCGCCGATCTCTACATCGGCTTTAACAACGACAGAATCGTAAGCTTGCGCAAGAGGATAGAGAAATTCCGAGACAGCAATTGGTTCGTTATCAGCGTATCTCCTGGCGAAATCATGCCTTTCCATCATTCTGGCCACAGTATACTTTGCAGAAAGACGAATCACATCCTCAAAACTCATTGGGTCAAGCCATTCCGAGTTGAACCTAATCTCGGTGCGATCTCTGTCCAAAATCCTGAACGCCTGCTTGCTGTAGGATTCAGCGTTCAGTCTCGCTTCTTCCCTTGAAAGCATGGGTCTGGTCTTTGATCTCCCCGAAGGATCGCCGATCCTCGCAGTGAAGTCTCCGATGATCAACACCACTTGATGCCCGAAATCCTGAAAGAGACGAAGCTTCCTCAGGACCACCGCATGACCAAGATGTAAGTCCGGTCTAGATGGATCAACTCCCAGTTTAACCCTCAACGACCGCTTATTCTTAAGTTTTCCAAGAAGCTCTTCTTCAGAAATTAGTGAAACATGATTCTTCGAAAGCTCCTTAAACTGTTCTTCAGGGTTCAACAACTCTACCACCTAAGCGCCAAATGCTCTGGAAACCACAAATGCAATCAAAATACTGTTTGCCATAAATCCTATGGCAAGGCCAAGTGTTATCTTTCCCATGGTATCCAGACCTTTCTTTCTTCCAAACATAGTGTGGGAAGCACCACCTCCGAAAGCTCCACCGAGCTCTGCAGACTTAGACATCTGCAGCATCACAGCAATTCCAAGTCCTACACTTATTGCAATGTGCAGGGAAATAAGTGCATAAGCAAGAACAACCATCAAGAAAACCTCCTGTATCTTCTATCGCTCTTCTGGTATTATACAATATGTGCGAGTTTGTAGCAAATGAGAGCAGAAAGCGGTTGGTGATTTTTTTTGAAGGACAAAACTGTCTTAATCTATCTTCCAATAAAGCCAGAAATGGCAAAGGCGAACAATCTTCCGGTGAAGCTTCCCGTCCTTGCAGAAGATCTGGAGAAAATCGCAGACAGGGACAGGATAGAACTAGACATAATAATCAGGGGACTTGAAGCCCAATGTAAGATCGAACGAGATGACTACTACGAGTCCTATCTGCTCTACTACTACTTCGAGGCCTTCAAAAGAGCTTTGAACTCTGGGGCTATCGGGGAATCAACGGAGTATTTAGATAAGGCAGGCAAGATAAAGAAGGATTACAGATATCACTTCTATCGAGGATTGATGTTTAGGGAAGAGGCAAGAACTGAACTTGCCGAAATCGAACTGAGAAGGTCTATTGAGATGAACGATGAATTCTACATCGGTTACTTTGAACTCGGAAGGCTGCTCCAGTCTCAAGAGGAATTTGATGATGCAATTGTTTCCTACCTGAAATCAATAGAAGAGTCTGGAGGGCAGTTTGCCCTTCCTTTTGTCGCAGTAATTGATTGCTTTATCTCTAAGGGAGAGTACAATGAGGCGTTGGAGATAGCCGGAAAGATAGGAAAGGGATTCCCCCTTTATTCGGATATCCTGCTGAGAAAGGGTGTTATCCTAAACGAAGTTCAAAAGTTTGCCTTGGCAGAAGAGACGTTCACTGAAAGCATCGGTAGTAATGAAGACTGGAGGAGCTTCTACAATCGCTCCTTTTCGAAGGCTAGACAGGGCAAGCTATATGAAGCCTACGAAGACCTAAAGACAGCCTATGCCATAAGCGGGAACCCTGATGTCCTATACGAACTCGCGATCAATGAGAAGAATATGGGAATGCTCGAGGACTCTCTTTCGCATTGCCGAAGTTACTATAACAACACCGCCGATCAAAAAGCTCTGATGTTTGAATCACGTGTGCTTGACATGATGGGCGAGTACGACGTTGCACTCGAGTTGCTCGATGATACTTACCTCGAGCTCAAGACGCTTCTGCTCCTTCATAAGTATTTGTCAGAGGGAGTTATTGAGAGAGAGCTTGTCTTCGAAAACACACTGAATGAGTCTTATTACAGGTACTTGAGAGGACGGTTTCTCAGCAAAGACTTTTCGACTTGTAACTTGATCGAATCGGGAAAGATTAACGTTGAATCTCTTAATGGGTTGCTCTCTGAACTTGACAATGCCGAAGTAACCAAAAGGATCTCTGCGTTCTCTGAAGGAGCTATCCCAAAGGAAATCAGGGAGATTACTTTGGCTGAAATGGGTTTCTTCACAGAACTTATCTCTCAACTGGAAGCTTATCCTTCTCAGCAAGAATATCTTTCATACCTTATGGCCTTCCTTATATCTGGAAGTGGCAAGACTACCGGGATATTCAGGACGTTATTGTACGTTCAGAGATGGGTACTCTCGGGCTTGCCCTTCAGAACCGACTCCTTTATAGATGAGTACCTTGAAGAGCTAAAGGATTTGAGCTTCGATTTTGCGCTTAGGATCGCGAAGCTTTCTGAGTATGGCGGAACCGACGTTGATACACTTGAAGAAGAAGCGAACGAGAACCCCGAAGAAGTAACCCTGGCAATTCTCTGTGCGTTAGAGAAGGGCACGGTCAGTGAGATTAAGACTAACAATGATTCGCTAGGTAAGTACATAATGAGGCTTTCTCGATCAGGAGGAGAACAGTGAATAATATTGACGAGTTATTAGAGAGGCTTTTTGAAGCACTTGAAAGCGACACTAGTGATAGAACAGATGAAGAAAAGGTTAAGCAAGCGCTGAAGACTGAATTCAGTGAAAATGAGCGAGAGACGCTTATGGGCGTATTAGATTCTCTCTTTGGCGAAGTTACGAAAATGGCAGAAAACCCTAAGAATTACTTTTTCAGCAACGAGCAAGAGAAACTGGACAAGTATCTGGCGGAGAGAGACAAAAAAGTTGATTCTACAGACCAATAAGTGTATAATCAAACTGTAGGGTTACTTCAGCGCAGAGTATAGCCGGTGTTATGCACCGGTCTTTTTTTGCTCGTTCAAAGCCAGAGCTTTGGCTACCGTCTTCCAGGGCAGATTCACACATTTGACTCTCATCGGGTGATCCTTCAGTCCCTGAAAGAATAACGCATCACCAATCAGCGATTCGTTAAAGCTCTCCCCTCGCAACATCTTTTCAAAACTCTCTACTATCTCCCGGGCCTCGTCATAAGTCTTGCCTTCGAGAATCTCAGCCATGACTGAAGCTGATGCCTGGCTGATCGCACAGCCCTCGCCCTCAAATCTCACTGCCTGAATCGTGGATTCGCCTTCTTCGAGATGAATAATGATCGAGTCACCGCAAGACGTATTCGATCCTTCTACACTGCATGTAGAGGCCGGCAGAAGTCCTCTGTACATGCTGTTCTTATAGTGATGCATTACGAAGTCGGCATAAAGCTGCTCGAAGTTCACGAGAACCACCTCTCCGCTTTAGTTATTCCCTCAAAAAGCCTATCGATATCTTCAAGGGTATTATACAGATATAGAGACGCTCTGCATGCCGAAGATACTCCAAGAGCACCCATCTGCAACTGTGCACAGTGATGGCCGCTTCTTACGGCAACGTTCTGGGTTCTACCAAGGAACTCGGCGAGATCATGAGAGTGTATTCTCCTGTGAGAAAACAGCAGTATGGCATGGCTCGATGATGGGCTATGAATAGTTAAGTCAGGTATTTCCGCCAATCTCTCTCTTGCGATATTCGTAAGATAGGAGACGTGATCATTTATCCACTTCATGCCAATCCCTTTGAGATACTTTGTTGCTCCGGCAAGGGAGACCGCGCCCGCTATGTTCTGAGTCCCCCCTTCGAGTTTAGAGACCCCCTCCGAGAAAGAGGAATCTTCAACATCAACACGGTTGACCATTCCTCCTCCAAGAACTAAAGGTGAAAGCTCCTCTATTAGGCTCGATCGACCAACAAGGCAACCGATACCGGTTTCGGCAAGCATCTTGTGCCCGGAAAAGACAAGAAAGTCCGTTTTCGATTCTCTGAAATCGAAACTCTCGTGAGGAATTAGTTGAGCTCCGTCGATGACAATAATCCCACCGAGAGAATGGACAATCTCCGTAATCTCCTCAAAGGGAGTCCTGTAACCTGTAGAATTCATCAAGCCACCGATGGAAAAAACGAAAGGTCCTTCGATATCCCGAAGCGACCTACGTAAATCTTCAACCGATAACTCTGCGCCAACGGCGGGCAGAGCCACAAAGTCTAACCCGTTTCTCCGGGCGTAATACTGCCATGGGAGGAAATTGCTGTGATGTTCGATTATTGGAACTACGAAGGTCCCGTACTCACCTGAGGAGGCAAGCGAAGCAGCCAGAAGACTGAGGCTCTCGGTGGCACCTTTTGTGAAGACTACTTCATCTTGGTCAGCCCCGACAAAATGTGCTATTTCTTGTCTGCTGTACTCATAAAGACTGGTAGCCCTTTCCGCAAGAGGATATACCGCCCTGTGAACGTTAGCGTTCTCGGCTTCGTAGAAACTTTTTACAAGATCTATTATGGACGCGGGTTTATGGGTTGTGGCTGCATTGTCCAGATACACTAGAGACGGATGGTTACGGAAGATCGGAAAATCTCTTCTAAGGTCTTTCACCCTGGGTTCAGACTTCTTTTGCGAATTCATTTCTTACCACCTCCGTGAAGGTAGGAAAGATCTTGTCGATCTCTTTGAGTACTGGCTCAAAAGTTCCCTGAACAATGAATCGGATCGCCCGTTCTCTGGAAAACCCTCTTGACATTAGATAGAAGACTCTTTGTTCATCTACAGATCCTACGGTCGCTGCATGAGAAGCTTCTACTTCACTTTCTCCCACAAGCAGCGATGGTATCGTATCTGCTCTAGCTTTTTGAGAGAGCATCAAGACGCTGCTGTGTTCACTTGCCTTTGATCCCTTTGCGCCTTTCCTCATGTCCAATGTTCCTCTGAAGACACTTCTCCCGTTGTCAAGGAGAACACCTGATCCGGAAATCATGCCTTCCGAGTTACGCGAAATTGCTTTCACCACATAATGCATATCGAGAACAGTATCTCCGCGAGCAACGAATAGAGGTTTTACAGATGCTTGCGCACCTTCACCTTCGAGGAGAACCATATGGAAAACCGCCATTGAGGCATTTCCCGTACTCGCCTCAACTACTCTTAGCTTAGCGTTCTTCTCCAGAAAGTACAGGTTGTTCGAAAATCCATAACCTCTTTCAGTCATTCTATTTATGTAAAGGACCTCCACAGTGGAATCCTCCTTGATAAGAAACCTGTTGTTCTGGAGAAGCCAGTTACCTGAAGACGTGCTATCTATGACTAACTTTATGGACGAGCCCTTCCCAGAAACAAATAGGTTGTTCATAATTCTTGAGTCCCTACTAAACGGAATCACATATGGTTTGCTTACTCTCTTTCGAGGCGGGACGGAGATCATTGTACCTTCAGAGAAGCAAATGTCTCCAAGCAAGAGAAGTTTTCTGTCAGAACCTTCAAAATCCAGCCTGTCAAGAAGTTCTACTTCGTCACTGCTAAGAGAGATCATGGGTTTTGCATTTGGATCTGTATACTTCGTGCGATGCCTGAGAGAGATGTCAGGCAAGGTCATTCCAGTTAACTTAAACCGCTTCCATAAAGGAAATGACAGTTTCTTGTATTCGGAATACCTGTTGCTAATGAAAGCAGACATCGCAGGCGAAGCCAAATCTGCGGCGAGAAGAAAGTCTCTATCGGCAAAATCCCCAACTGAAACCTCTTCTCTTCTGGGTGGTCTAACCATTTTGTAATTATTGTGAACGAAATCAGTTGTTACTTCCATCGTAGTCACCTCAACCAATACTGCTTTCAATCTCCATATCTATCAATCTATTGAGTTCCACCGCATACTCCACAGGGAACTGGCGCGATACGGGTTCCATAAATCCCCTGACAATCATTGCCTTGGCCTCCGATTCGCTCAGACCACGGCTCATGAGATAATATATTTCATCCTCCCCTAATCTTCCTATTCGCGCCTCGTGGCCGATTTCTGCTGAGTCATTCATTACCTCAATGATCGGAACTGTGTCGGATCTCGAATCGTTATCTATCATCAGCGCCGTACATCGAACTGAAGACCTGCTGTTTTTCGCTCTTGAAGATATTTCTAGTAGACCTCTATAGAAGGCCCAGCCTCCACCCGCACTTATGCTTCTAGCATCTACAAGTGAACTGGTTTCAGGAGCAAGATGGATCACTTTGGATCCAATGTCCATATGCTGACCGGGACCGGCGTAAGTTATTCCAAGATGCTCGGCTCTTGCACCTCTTCCCTTCAAAACGGATGTAGGATACAACATTGTTTTCAGACTTCCAAGAGAGCCCGATATCCATTCGATTGTTCCATCTTCCTCAACGATCGCTCTCTTGGTGTTGAGGTTGAATGTGTTCTTCGACCAGTTCTGAATAGTCGAGTACTTGACCCTGGCTTTGTTCAGAACGAATATCTCTACCATTCCTACGTGGAGGTTCAGATCGTTGAATCTCGGTGCAGAACAGCCCTCAATGAACTGAAGATCAGATCCCTCATCAGCAATGATAAGCGTGTGTTCAAACTGTCCGCTGCCCCCCACATTCATTCTGAAATATGCCTGAAGCGGGAGCGGTACCTTCACCCCTTTGGGAACATATACGAAAGAACCTCCACTCCAGACGGCCCCGTGGAGCGCAGCGTATTTGTGATCGCCAGGTGGAACCGCCTTCATAAAATATCTCCTAACCAATTCCGAATGCTCTTTAACAGCCGTCTCCATATCCAAAAAGACTATGCCTAGACCCTCAAGCTCCCTTCTGATATTCTGATACACTATCTCAGAATCATATTGAGCTCCTACCCCTGCAAACGATTCCCGCTCTGCCTCTGGAATACCTAATCTGTCGAATGTCTCTCTGATCTCCTCAGGCACATCATCCCATGATCTCTTCTTGTCTGCATCGGGACTTAGATAAGAGATTATCCTGCTTAGGTCTAGACTTTCTGTATCAACTCCAAACTCAGGATCTCTCGAAGAGTTGAAGATTCTCAGAGATTCAAGGCGTTTATGAAGCATCCATTCAGGCTCGCTCTTCCTTTTCGAGACATCGATTATTAGGTCTTCCCTGAATCCTCTTTCGCTAACAAACCTGTACCTGGAATCTGAACTAAAATCGAACCTTGTACTGTCGATTAATCCTTCTTTTCGCATCCTCAGGCCCCCTTTGCTGACCCAAAGATCCCCTCGTAGCCATTCTCTTCAACTTCTACTGAAAGCTCCTTACCTCCAGTTATTGCCATCGTTCCATTTACATAGATATGCACATAATCCGGCTCCACATGTTCAAGCAACCTTTTGTAATGTGTGATCAGAATAATCGCGTTCTCCGAGTATCTGAATTCATTGATGGATCGAGCGATGCTCTTGAGTGCATCTATATCCAACCCGGAATCGATTTCGTCAAGGATAGCCAACTTAGGCTTCAAAAAACACATTTGAACTATTTCGGCCTTTTTCTTCTCTCCACCAGAGAAACCTACGTTAAGATACCTATCTATGAGTTCCATCTCCAAACCTATATTATAAGCCAATCTGTCAACTTCCTGACTCATTTTAAGCAAAGGCGTTTTGTTCCCAAAGCTCTGAGAGGCAGCCATGAGAAAACTTCTGAGCTTGACTCCGGATATTTCCTGCGGCTGTTGGAAAGAGAGAAAGATGCCTAGCCTAGCCCTCTCGTCAACAGACAATCTTGATATGTTCTTGTTCATGAACCTCATGGTGCCTTCGGTCACTGTGTATTTTGGGTTGCCCATCAGCACATTTGCAAAGGTGGATTTCCCGCTTCCGTTAGGCCCCATAATGGCATGAATCTCTCCGCTCCTAACGGTTAGGTTCACTCCCTTCAATATCTCTTCATTATTCTCAGCAAGAACAGCGTGAAGATTCCTCACTTCCAGAAGAGTCAAGTCAATCCCTCCAAATCCGTTATTTATTATCTGAATTATAACATATACCGACTATTATAGACGAGATTAAAGAAGAGTACACAAAGTGAGGAAAACAAGTCACAGGATATATAATTAGAGATATGGCGATCTGGGGGTGTCTAATGCTCTATGTGATCTTTGTAGGTGTACTAATGGGTCTAGCCAATCTCATTCCAGGTGTAAGTGGTGGTACAATCGCTCTTCTAGGAGGCATATATGAGCGATTTGTGGATTCAGTCTCATCGCTGACAGCTTTGAGGATCAAGAAGAAAGAGTTCGTATTCCTGATTCAGCTTATCGCGGGCATAGGAATAGGGATCTTCGCTTTCGCAGCTCTAATAGATCTCTCTCTTTCAGTCGTCCCTTCGCTAATGTATGGGATGTTCTCCGGACTCGTTGCTGGAGGAATTCCAGTTGTATTCAGGCGCATTGAAAAAATCGGCGCGACTTCGATTATCTCTTTCGCTGCCGGGGTAGTACTCGTTGTCATAATATCTCTGCTTGGTTCAAGGTCGGTAGAAGGTAGTATTTCTGATCGCGGTGCTCTTAATCTCGTTTTTGATGTGGTAGCAGGTTTTTTTGGAGCGGCGGCTATGGTCCTTCCCGGACTTAGCGGTGCCTTCATACTTCTACTGCTCGGTGAATACACTAGGGCAATATCTGCTCTCAAGAACCTAGACTTAGTAATCATTGCCTCCATCGGAGTCGGTGTTATTCTTGGCGTGGTCTTCGTAAGCAGACTTCTGAAGTTCTTGATGAAGAGGTGCCGCTGTGCGACTTTCTCCTTCCTTCTTGGCCTTATGCTAGGCTCAATACCCGATCTACTCTCCAGACCGGGGATCAACTTCAATCTGATACAAATAGCGGTGGGAATTCTCTCGGGACTAGCATTCTCATACCTTATAGTAATACTCGAAAAGAGAAATAGAGTAAGAACCTAGCTATTTGCTGTGATTTATCACTACTCTCTGAAGATGCTTATCGCTTTCAAGGAGCTCTCCTATTCCCTTGACAACGCAAGTTCTTGGATCCTCGGAGACTATGGTTTTGATACCGGTCTCCTGAATTATCAAATCCGGTAATCCTCGGATCAAAGAACCACCTCCTGTGAGCACAACGCCTGTATCCATTATGTCGGCAGCGATTTCCGGAGGTGTCTCTTCCAGAATCTGTCTAAGATTAAGAACAATATCCTGCAAGATCTGAGATATCGCCTCATGAATATCGTCAGAGGTGATTCTAATATTACCCGGAAGACCGTTCAGGGCATCTCTTCCTCTTACCTCAAGCTCGTAGCTTTCCAGAGTGGGAAAAGCCTTCCCGATCTTAATTTTGACGTCCTCTGCAGTCGAGCTGCCAATAAGAAACTTGTACTTGCGCTTGACAAACTTGATTATCGCGTCGTCCATTGCATCTCCGGCAGTTCTCAGAGAACGCGAGACTACTATCCCGCCAAGGCTGATTACGGCAATGTCGGAAGTCCCTCCTCCAATATCCACAACCATATTACCCACTGAATCAAATATGTGAAGGCCTGCTCCGACTGCAGCGACCACAGGTTCAAGAACCAGGTAAACTCTGCTTGCTCCTGCAGCCGTTGTGGCTTCGATAACTGCTCTTCTCTCAACACTTGTAACCTTGGCTGGAACACCGACAACAACCGCCGGTCTGGACAGGGAGAATTTCGTGCGAGTTCGCTTCACAAGTTCCTTGAGAGCCTGTTCTAAAATCTGATAGTCTGCAATAACCCCATCTCGAATTGGCCTTACAGCCTTTATGTCCTTTGGTGTCTTACCGATCATTTCCTTAGCTTCAGAACCAATTGAGATTATCTTTCCCGTCTTCGTTTCAACAGCGATGACCGAAGGCTCATCAATCACTATATCCTTGCCCTTCTGAAAGACCAAGAGAGAAGCGGTTCCCAAATCGATGCCAAGATCACCCTTTTTCATACAAAACCTCCCGCGTTGCAAACATGGTGTGCTCGGTGGGATTTGAACCCACAGTCTCTGGATCCGGAGTCCAGCGCTCTATCCGTTGAGCCACGAGCACTCAATAACCTGCGGACCTTCTGAGTTCAGATCTAACTTCCCATCAAGCTCTTCTCCACAAGCGATTACTATTATATCGTAAGTTGAAAAGTCTATGTCATCAATAAGGTTTACCGGGTTCATTCCTTTTCTCTTGAATGCCAGAAAGATCTGAGGATCTTCGACAAAAACTCCTGGGTCTGTCTCCAGAGAGTCAATACCTTCTATTCGAGCAGATTCTGGTTTGTACAGCAATACCCTGCTATTTGAAGGGATTTCACGAAGATCACGGCAGACGACTCTTCTCTCACGTACCTCCCACCTTCTGGCCGTAATAGAAGACTCATTTCTAAGAATCTGCATTGCACTGAAAACATCCTTTACTTTCGAGAAATCCTGTCCAACTTCTTGAGACATTCTCATCGCCGTCTCTGTAGTTAGAGATTCATCCACCAGAAAGACTGGGCCAGAATAGATGTTCTTCACCTTTTCAGCAAATGAGACTGCTCTCATAGTAGATTCGCTGAATCTGCCAGACATTGAGATTGGTAATCCAATAACAACTATCTCGACTTTCTTCTCCTCTAGTATTCTTGAGAGTGTTTTGCGATAACCTGAGTGATCAATGGTTCTTAGAGGGATTTCTACACCCTCTATCTGTAAAGCAAGGCCGATTCTTGATGTGCCAAAGTCAATGCCAAGTTTTACCATAGAAGGACCTTACCGGGTTTTCGTCACAATGGTTAGTAAGGAGAATCTCGATGTCTGCCTCTTTTAGGAGGCTGACGCTCGCGCAAAGATCTCCAGATGAGACCGCAATTGAAAGCGAGCAACCCAAGAATAAATCTGGTGGAGTAGGGAAGATCTTCGCATTCAAACCTCCGTCCCTAATCAGCGACAGCGCCTTCATAATTTCTTGCCGCGAGACTGTTATCAGAGAATCCAGCACCATGGTGTCAACCAACCTTAAGCACCTCTTCTGCATTTGTAAGACTCCGAAGCAGTCCTCTTGTCGTCATCGTCGAAAGCTTGGTGGCGAACCATCTGGTCATTCTCTTTTCAGCGACTCCCTCTCTGTACCGCAATGTCTTTTTCACCTCAACTGAGTCGAGTTCCGAGCTCGAACTGCTGTACCAGATTCCTTCGTCAGCACTTACAAGCTTCATCTCCTCCAACATAGAAAGAAAGACCTTCGAGATTCCGTCTTCAAAGCTAAGGGCCTTTCTGATATCCCTCTCAGACGCTGGCAGAACATCCTTAAGGTCCTGATAAACGGCTTCAAGCTCTTCAACTGTCGGAAAAAGCCTGTCCATTTCACCGGTATTAGAAATCAAGTCGGCCTTGTTGAAAGATAGATTCAAGAACAACTCCGAATCTTCACCGGGTCTGGTCGAAACAGAATCAATAATCTCCAGGAAGTTCCTTGGCGCACTGTAGAATACAATATTCGAGTTACCTAAAGTGACACCAAGTCCGTCGCTAGATGGAGTAGTAATCAGGACCCTGATCTTCTGTCTCTCAACAAGTGAGTATATTACCGACCTCTGAAAGTCCTTCAGCAGATAATTGTAGAAAATCAGTTCCCCATTCTGAAGAGCATGGGATAATCTTGATCCCATAGATTTGGCAAGAGTGACCGTCTTATGTGGGGAATCAACAATCACAGCGACATTCTCACCATGACCGACGATCGACATCACCTGCTCGACCTTCTTTCTGGAGCCTCGGTTGTCGATTATGCCCACCCTTTTGATTGGACTTGGCTTATATACGTGAGATATCCTTCTATCCGATAGAAAATCCTTCAAATCATCATAGTAGACACTTCCTGCAAATCCAGATATTCCTAGGACCTTATCGATGTTTGAGAAAAAACCTTCAAGATCTGGATGGTCCTTGAAAATGCCCGAGAGAATATAAGTAGGTTCGTCGAAAATAATCTCTCCGGCTATTTCAGCAATCTCGTTAAACCTTTCAACGAAGAAGGGCAGAGTGGTGAAAACAACGGGTTCATCCAACCTTCCTCTGTACAGAGAGTTGGCAAAGACTGGTTTTATAGAATCCAGATAGTGCTGCAGAGAATAATAGGTATGTGCAAGCGTGCCGTTTATTGCAGACACAACGAAAGTCTTCTTGCCTTGCTGATAGTTTTTAAGTATTTTGAGAGCGAGAAAAGGGTTCTTCAGTCTGATGTTGCCAAACACTCCCCATGGATTCTTGATGCTTACTTCCATGAACTCCGGACACTTATGAGAGAGCTTCTTCTCAAGCTCGCTTATCAGAGCGGATACATCAGTTTTTACCTGCGAACCGGGCTGCTGATTCTTCCAATCTCTTATAAACTCAAAAACGAAATTCTTGTCCCTTACTTCCTCTTCAAAGACTGGATCAATGTAAAGCTTTGCATCCGAAAGAGAGAGTTTGACACTCTGCAGTCCATAAAGGTTCTCGCTCTTAATTGAAGCAACCGCATCCACCTTTAGGAGATTTGGCTTCACATATTTGAAGTCATCAAACATTGAACCCATGTTGTAACCTATCGCAAGCGTCTTTCTATCTCCAGAACGTAGAATCAACTTCACGTGATCGCTGCCGCTGCCAAACATCTTCGCTTTCTCTATGTTAAGTCCCTTTATAAGGAATCTCGGTTCGGGATTTGAGTGGCCAAAGGGTCTCAAGAGCTCCAGTTTATCAAGAATAGCGGATGTAATAGAATCTATAGAGAGGACATCGTCGATGTCTATCTTGAATACCGGCTGCTTTTTCCCATAAAGTCTTATGTAAGCATCGTTTATTGCCGTTCGGAATTCAGTGATGTTCTCCTTGTCTATGCTGAATCCTGCAGCCATCTCATGCCCGCCAAACTCCCTCAAAAGGTGAGAGACTTCGTTAAGGAGACTGATTATGCTTACACCGGCAGGACTTCTTGCGGAACCCTTACCGTCGGAACCGTTGGTAGATATCAAGAAAACCGGCTTGTTGTGAATTGATACAAGTCTGGAGGCAACAATCCCCAGAACTCCAAGGTGCCAGTTATCGCCGTCAACAACAAGCGCATAGTCATCTTTGAAACTGGACGTGCTGTCGATATCTCTTTCAGTCTGGTCGAAGATCTTCGCCTCTATTGTCTGTCTATTCTGATTGTGCTTCAGAAGCCGGCTAGCAGTGTTCATTGCTGAATCCATGTCTTCACTTATTAATAGTTCGAGGGCAACAATAGCTGAATCCATTCTCCCTGCCGCGTTAAGTTTGGGCGCAATCTTGAAGGCAATATCCTGCGCAGTAAGGTTTTCAGACGGGATTCTAAGATACGACAAAAGTGCCTTTAGTCCAAGAAGCGGGCTGCTCTGGATCTTTGCGGTACCTTGCCTGACTATGTAGCGGTTTTCATCTCTCAAGGGTACAATATCCGCTATAGTACCTAGCGCCACGATATCCAGATATTCCTCCGGATCGATAGGACAGTGTAGAGTCTCATTAAGCGCAACAAGCAATTTGAAAGCTACGCCAACTCCAGCAAGTCCCTTAAAGGGATAGTTGTCGTCAGGTCTTTTGGGATTGACTATGGCGTCGGCGGGCGGAAGAATATCCTTCACCTCGTGATGATCGGTTACGACAACATTGAATCCTATTTCCTTTGCATACTTGATCTCCTCAAACGAAGTGACTCCACAGTCAACGGTAATCAGTAGTTTATGGCCCTGTTCTCTTAGATCCTTTATTGCGTCCTTGCTCAAACCGTACCCTTCCTCAAGCCTTAAGGGAATGTAATAACTAACATTGAACCCCATTCTTTTCATTGCAAGATACAGGAGCGCTGTACTGGTTACACCATCGACATCATAATCACCGAAGACAACGATGCTCTCGTTTCTCTCTCTAGTCTCTATTATTGTACGAACTGCAAGCTGCATACCTTCAAGAATGAAGGGATCATGAAGAATCGTCTTATCTGGATTCAGAAACCTCATTGCTTCAACTTCGTCATCAATTCCTCGCGTTACCAGTAATCTTGCCAAAAACACATCGATTCCCATGAATTCGACCAATCTGTTTACGGCCTCATCATCAGGCTTTAGGAGAAGCCACTCCTTTCTCATATAGATCCACCCTCTCTTTTTCTTTTAAAAGATTATAACATCATGCACAATAGCTTGGAGGTGCGTGATACTGGTACCTCAAGAAGGTGTATTGTACAATCTGTTTATGAGATTGGATGGCTATGTTTCTAAGTTCTCTGGCTTCAGCAGAAGCCAGAGCAGAAAGATGATAAGAAGTCAAAGAGTAGTCGTTAATGGAAGAGTCGTCGATACCCCGTCTGCAAGTGTTAGCGCGAACGATGAAGTACTTCTGGACGGAGAGCACATAAAGGCCTTTGGAATGGTCTACATAGCTCTGAACAAACCTGGAGGTTTTGTCTGCTCAAGAGAGAGAGACGAAGGAGAGAATGTCTTCGACCTGATAGATGAAGTCTTTTCTGCCGAACTGTCCATTGCCGGAAGGCTTGATAAAGACACAACAGGACTTGTAATACTCTCAAACGACGGCGAGTTCATTCACAACGTGATTTCGCCGAACAAGCTGGTCGAGAAGGAGTATTTCGTAGAGACTGTCAATGAGATTACTTCAGATGAGATCTCACTTCTCTCGCAAGGAGTCTCAATAGGCGATGAAGAGTTTTCTATGCCGGTATCAGTTGAAGAACTAGATTCTTTTCATCTGAGAATTGTACTGACGGAGGGCAGGTATCACGAAGTCAAGAGACTCGTTCTGGCAGTAGGAAACAAGGTGAGAAACCTTCACCGAAACAGGATCGGCGCATATTACCTTCCCGATCGATTGAGCCCCGGAAAGTGGATATACCTATCTGAGACAGACAGAAAAAGAATAACCGGGACTTGAGTCCCGGTTATTCGGGTAACAGGAGAAGATATCAGTCGATTCTTGAAAGGTTGAAGGAGAGATTGTGATCTCCCTTGCCAAAGTATCTATATGTAACCGACACGCGATATCCGTCCAGAACAAGCACTACTTCATAATATCCTGGATCAAGTTCAACTACCCTGTTTGATCTACCATAATCTTTTCCGTTAATGAAGATTCTCGCATTGCTCGGATCAGAGGAAATTGTAATCCTGGCAACCGGCCTTTCTTCAATCAGAGTGATTTTCGTCGATGAACTGGTTCCGGCAGCGAGATTGACATCTTTGCTGTCCGTTATATAGCCAGACTTCTCTACTCTGATCGTATGCCTCCCCGCATCAAGATCAACGGATAGCGGAGATCTGCCCACATAAACGTTATCTACAAAAACCGATGCATTTGTCGGCTCTGTTTCTACTGTCAGTCTGGCCTTCTTTGCATAAAGAGTGGCACTTACTTGTCTATCACTAGCAAGTGTTACATTAGTAGAGAAATCTTCATAGCCATCTGCGGTTACTCTGATGGCGTAAGATCCCTCCCTCAAGGTAAGAGTAAGCGGGGTTCTGCCTTGATATGTTCCGTTTATGTAGACAAGGGCGTTGGAAGGTGAACTCGTTACGCTCAATCTGTACTCTTTCACTTGAGGAGTCAAGGTAATGGACTTCGAAATCGAGCGATCAAGAATGAAGTTTTCAGTGTATGTCTCGTATCCCGATCTCTCAATTCTCAAGTTCTTTGTTCCGCCTTCCAGAGTCACACTTAACGGGGATCTCCCAATGTAAGCGTTATTCACATAAATATCTGCCCCTGAAGGACTCGTTATTACCGACAGTTGATAATTCTGAACCATAGAAGTCAGAGTGATAGACTTGGAAATGTTACGATTCAGGACAAAAGTCTCTGTGTATGTCTGATATCCAGCCTTAGAAACGCTGATACTCTTCGTGCCTTCTTCCAAGGTGACATTCAGGGGTGTTCTTCCTACAAGCTTGCCATCAATATGCACAGTTGCATCGCTTGGATTTGTGACAAGAGAGAATTGATACTCTTTTGCTAACTTCTGCAAATCAAGTCTTACATCCAGCGTTCTCCCACTTTCGATAGTGAACTGCCTCGTTTCTTTACTGTATCCGCTCATATACGCAGTAACAATATGATTGCCCACGTCGAGGTCAATGTTTATCGGACTGGTACCTATCATTTTACCGTCAACATAAATTGTTGCGTTTGAAGGAGTTGTTGTTATCCTCGCTCGTCCTGTGCTGGGCATCACATCGAGATAGAACCAAGCAGTGGAAACGGCATACTCCTGCTTATCAATAACAGGTATTACTTTTGAAACTACGAAGTCCTCCGCCCCTGAACTGGCCTTGGGGAAGATATCTCCTGCCAGAGCTCTCACCATCAAATCGTCAAGAAATCCAAGGGAAGACGTCGATGCAACAATCTGAAAGATCTCCTTTCCTCCACCTGTCTCACTCGTCAACTGAAGACGGTATCTCGTCGTGGCGTTCTCCGTTGGAAGAGTGTAGGTCACTCCAGCCTTGACGAAATTGCTGCGATCATAACCGTTAGGGAATATCAGCTGGATTTCTCCATTTGGTGTGATATCGTATATCGCTATATATGCATCTTTATTGACTTTGAAGTAAGTCTTAACCTCTTCGCCTGAATAGTAAAGAGAACCGTTATCTCTGTCAAGCCAAATGGAAACCTCCAGCCCCCCCTGCGGCTGCTCCGGTACAATAATTACCTTCTGCATGTCATAAGTTACAATCCCAAATAGTGATACTGCCAAGAAAAAACTGAGAATAACCAGTATTGTTTTCTTCATAGACTATCCCTCCCATATCAGATACTAATTAGACTTGTCTTCATCAGACACGTTCAACAAGTTGTTAGCGATGTCCCTTGATCTATTATACTTTTTGATGATCACGATTATTAGAAGTGAAAGCACTGTACCGAAGATTAAACCATACGCACTTCTCAGCAGGCCTGTCCACAGAGGAACAGTAGCGTGGCAGAAGGTATTAACTATAGATACAGTTACAAGTGATCCACCTGCAGCAATTATCGGTCCGAGTTTCCCTTTGAGATCAAAAGAGAAGTGAATCATCACTGCCAGAAGCGGATATGCGAGCAATTCCTTGAAACGCGGACGGACTATGAGGACGTTGTCAAGATAGTCTCGCATTGTTCTTTCCACATCAAGCACAAAAGAGAAGTTCCCGCTTCTAAGGATGTAATAGACGGCTACCAGCCCTGCAAGAAGAACGACAAGTATATCTCCCCTAGAAACCTTTTTCGAAACGCTTCTACCAAAACCAGTGACAAAAAGCCAGAAGGGGAGGGCTACCAATGAGATCTTCACGCCTCTGAAGAGCTCCAGTCCATTCTGATAGGAGGCACCTACCATCGAGGCGTTGATTGCTATTCCGAGGAAAATCGAGAAGGAAAAGAAAAGAAGGAGACCCTTGATCACCCCGGTTTTCAAGGAAGAAACCCTCCGATATATGGCAAACTCACCGAAGACAGCGGCCGCGGGAAGACCAACAGTTGGAAACAACACGAACAACGCTGTGACAACAGCTGCAAGCAAAGGACTGACAGATAACAGGAGAACAAACACAAACAGGGATGCCAGCAAGGCGAACCTGGATGAACCAGTCCTTGGAGAAACTAATTCGGTCGAAGCGAATCCCATGCCGTCGAGTACTCCATAAACTTGAGATACCAGCTCATCATAGTCAAAATCATTGTCGGGAGTCAAAAAGAGAAGTGCATCAATGCTCCTTTCTCTGACAGCTCTAAGGTACCTGGTCACTGCCTTGTCAACATCATAGTTTGGATACTCTTTCTTCTTCAGATTGTGCACTCGAAACACCAGAGATTTGTTCTCCCTTGCCCTCAGCACATCAAGGACATAATGGCCTCTTTCGTCAAACTCCATGTATCCCGTGTATGCGAAGTGATTGTCAAGAATCGATGCAAGCTCCGAGACTGTGTAAGGGGAGACTCCAGTAAGGATCATCGGGATCTGCAGAGCCAATATCTCCTCCAGCCTATGCCAGTCGTCTCTCAGATCCACCAGAATAACCGAAGACTCCAAATTCGAGACGTTCTCCAGATCTTCCACGTAAATCAGCTGCTTTGAAGGGACTGCGTCTACCGCCTTCTCTGTAATTATCACAGCATCGTTGTAGTTGAAATCCAGGGAAACTCTCCAGGGAATGTAGAACAAAGACAGAAGCAATCCGGAAATGAAGGCAACAACGACTATACCGTTGCCGAGTCTTAGTGCGCTCTTCTGTTTTTCGTTTCTTCGTCTTCTCTGAGGCTTTCTAGGTCTAACGGGAACTTCCGCCAATACTTGTCTCTCCTCCCAATCAGAAGATAAAGAAATAATACTACACCGATGAGAAATGGAGAATATGGAAGCAAGAAGATAAGTCTCCACTTTAGAATCATAGACCCTAGACTCGATCCAAAAACCTTCGAAAAGGCTGCACTCATATCCCCTTCTTGTAAGAACTCTTCTGCGACGCTCGTCAGATCAATATATGAATGCCTCTCCAGAATGTATCCAGCGAAGCTCGAAACAGCTCCATAGAAAACAGATTGGTCATCCTTATTAGGGTACCTTCTGTCAAACTCTGTGAAATCATAGAAGGCAACTCTGAGTATCGGAATTCTCGTCCTCGAATGAAGACTCTGAAAGCCTTCCGCCATTAATTCATGGTACCATACAGGAATCTCATTAGGAGTGAAGCCGATGCTCCTAAGGTACTCAAAGAAATAGACATGTGCGAGTTCATGTCTTGCGACTCCGGATCTATAGGAAGTCGTGTAAAGAAAGATCTGGTAGATTCCATTATCATCAATTGCTGCTGGCTGCTCATGGCCTTCGCCTTTGAGAATCGTAAGATTATACTTGACCGAAAAGCCGTATATCTGTGAGAGTTCAGCGTTTGCTTCTTCAATCTCTCTCCTGATCTCCACTTGACTGAATGCGTAGATCGAAATGAGAATGACCGTCAAAAGCAGAAGGGCTGACTTCATTTGAGTTTGACCAACACCTTCTCAAGGTCGTCGGGAAGTCCCGAAAGAATCTCGATCGTCTTTCCACCTTCCCAAATAAAGGAGAGTCTCGAACAGTGCAAGAAGTATCTTCTGAGCCCGGTCTCTTTCTTGAACTCCCTGTTGAACAATTTGTCTCCATAGACATCGTCCCCAACAACTGGATACCCGGCTTCGCTCAGCTGACGACGTATCTGGTGCTTCTTCCCTGTGTGAAGATCTATCCACAATAGTGAAACCGAGGCAAAACTCTTTTCAATTCTGAACGTCAATGACTCAGTGTGTTTCTCTCTCTCGGAAACAAGTCTTCCTTTAGCTTCCGGCACTCCTTTCACAAGCGTGTGGTAACCCTTTTCCATTCCTCGCAGCCTAAACAGTGATGACAACTCTCTAGCCGACTCTGGAGATTTGGCGAAGACTATCACTCCTGAGGTATGCTTATCGAGCCGGTGGACGGGCCGCGGCAAGAAACCTCTTGCCTCTCCATATGCCATGAGTCCCTCGACCAACGTTACAATCTGGATGCCTTTTCCGGGATGAACGGATATCCCCGCCGGTTTGTCGACCGCGATTATTGAATCGTCTTCGAATAGTATCTTAAGGGGAATCTCGTGAGGAATCAGTTCACGCGATTCTCTAAGACGCTTCAGTCTTGAAGGATCTCCAGAAAAAGCTACTCGAACTAAATCTCCTATCTCAAGCCTGAAGGAGCCATCCTTGACTTTCTTCTCATTGACTTTCACATTTCCCTTTCTCAGCAACTTGTAGATAGATGACAACTTCAGGTCTGAGAGCTCCCTTCTCAAGAACCTGTCTAATCTCTCATAGAAGTTTTCTTTTGATACTCTGAATTCTCTATCTATCGATACCACTCCACTCAACATTAAGGGGGCCTTAAGCCCCCTTGAAAGACTCAGTCTTCAACTCCCAGACCTTTGCTGATACTTTCCACAATATCTCCCACCGTAGAGATGCTCTCAATCTGCTCATCTTCGACCTTAAAATCGAATTCATCTTCAAATGCCATCACCAGGTCGACCAGATCGAGAGAATCGGCTCCGAGATCCTCTGTCAAACTGGAATCCATAGCGATTTCATCTTCTTCGACTCCAAGTTTCTCGGAAATTATGTTCTTCACTCTGTCGAAAACTTCATCGGCCGTCAAAGGATTTCCTCCCTTCGAATTCTGAAAATCGGAACAATTATATTAACCGAGAGCTTCAAAGTCAAACGGCTCTCGATTCCCAAAAGCATTCATTATTATATAATAATTTGAATGGCTTTACTTTCGGAGGTTTTCTATGAATATATTCGAAGTGATGAAAGAAGAGGTAACTGAACGAATCAAAATGACTCCAAAGGCGGCACTAATTCTCGGATCCGGCCTTGGCTATCTGACGGAACACTTCTCCGAACCAATAGCAATAGAGTATTCTGAAATTCCGGGATTTCCTAAAACAACCGTTGAAGGTCATTCTGGAAGATTGGTCTTCGGATACTTTCATGGTCTTCCCGTTGTAGCAATGGAGGGACGATTTCACTACTACGAGGGTCATAACATCAGAGATGTCACTTCTCCGGTGTATTTGTTCAAGGAGCTCGGAATAGAACATCTGTTGATTACGAATGCTGCGGGGGGCATAAATAGAAGCTTCTCTCCAGGAGATATCGTCGCAGTGACTGATGTAGTGAATTTCGGCTTTCGAAATCCTCTCAGGGGAGTCAATTACGAGCAATATGGCGTGAGATTTCCAGATATGTCGGAAATCGTAGACAGTCTCTGGCTGGCGGACTTGAAAACCCGTCTTCAAAACACGGGGATAGAATTGAAGGAGGGAACTTATTGTTGGGCTCTTGGTCCAAATTATGAGACTCCGGCAGAGATAAGGGCCTTTGAGTTTTTCGGAGCAGATCTCGTTGGAATGTCGACAGTACCAGAAGTAATCGCTGCCAGGCACTGCGGTATCAAGCTTCTTGTTCTATCCTGCGTTACGAATATGGCATCGGGAATCCTGAAGGAGAAACTCTCCCATGCCGATGTTGTTAGCACGGCCAGAAGAATCAGACCAAAGTTCAGTTCTATAGTTCGATACGCCATCGAATCATTGTTGGAGAGCAAATGATGATCAGAAAAGCAAGCAGTGTTGTCTCATGTATCCAAAAAGCTGAAAACATCCTTGTAGCTGGCCACATAATGCCCGACGGAGACTGCATTTCTTCCGTGGTCTCGCTTTCGGTGGGTATTGAAAGATTCGGGAAGAAAGCCACACCCGCAATTGATTGGAAAATTTCACCGAACTTCAAAGTCTTTCCCTGGATAGAAAGGATCAAAGGTTTTGACGAGGAGATTCCTAAGCCAGACTTGATTATCGTGGTTGACGCATCATCACCGGACAGAATCGGAAGGTTTGAAAACTTCCTCAGAATGGGAGTTCCTTCGATAGTGATCGATCACCATGCAACAAACACATACTTCGCAAACGAATGCTGGGTAGACCCTTCATACTCGTCGACAGCTCAAATGATTCTCGATCTTCTGAGGCTTATGGATATTGAATATGACAGGGATCTTGCGTTGATGAATTACTTAGGGATTGCAACAGACACGGGATTCTTCAGATACTCAAACGTGGACAGCTCGGTATTTCAAGCTGCTGCTGAGCTTGTTAGTTTGGGAGCCGATCCCGATTTCGTGGCAACAGCGATTCTCGAGACCCGAAAGATTGAGGAGCTGTTTCTTGAAAGAGATGCTATTGATAACATCACGCTGCTTTCAAACAACAGATTTGCTTACTCATATCTGACACTGGCTGATTTTGAAAAGTATTCACTTACAGACGATGATTTCACGGGTTTCGTTGGAGAATTGAGATCAGTAGAGAGCGTAGAAGTAGCTCTTTTTGCTTCAGAAGCCCGTTCAGGTGAGGCACACGTTTCACTTAGATCGAAGAAATACTTCGATGTCAGTGAGATTGCCGTTGCATTTGGCGGTGGAGGTCACCAGAAAGCTTCCGGCTTCACCCTCAAATACGAAGGTGACCTTAAGAGCGCGCTTTCCGAAGCAGTTCAAATGATTGACTCTCGACTGCAAAATGAAAGGACTTAAGCAATCAGCCTCGCCAGTAGCTGAATGAACTGCGTTATCGGCCACATTACTAGCTGTATTATGCCCATAAGTGAAAGCACTAGAAGTGTAAGTATTCCGTACAGTTCATATTTCACCAGCCAATTGACCTGGTTCTCCGGAACAATCATTGTAACAATGTTTGCTCCGTCAAGAGGCGGAATTGGAATTAGGTTGAACAAGGCTGTATTGAGATCAATTACCATCATCCAGTACACTACATCGGCGATGTAGCTCAATGGAAATGAATTGACGGCTTCCGGCATAAACGTGGAGTACTGGTGGAGACCCGAAAGGTAGAAAACTAGACCGGCAATAAGACCGATCGAGAAATTGGCAATAGAACCAGAAATCGCCGTGAGTATACCCTTGAAATATCCGGCTTTTCTCAGCTTCCAGTAGTTCACAGGGAAAGGTCGAGACCAGCCGAATTTGAAGAAGTAGTACATGAGCAGACCTACAGGGTCTATCCTTCTTATGAATCCGGGTCCTCCCCATTCGGGTTTCACCGCGTCGAATCTCTTCGCGGTTATGAAACGAGAGTACTCGTGAGAGATTATGGCCACCGCTATGGCAGGGGTGAGGCTGAAGAAGTTTCTCATCATCTCAAGCATCATTATTCTCCCTTCCAGAGAGAACTACGGTTATCTCCCCTTTTGGCTCGGTCGCCTTGAATCTCTCGACTACGTCAGAAAGACTGCCGAAATAACTCTCTTGAAAGAGTTTAGTCATCTCTCTCCCAACGAAGACCTCCCTATCGCCAACTATCTCAAGAAGCTCTCCTAAGGTATCTACGAGCCGAAATGGAGACTCGAAGAAGACGATGACGCCGTCTCCATAAAGACCCTGAGCAATCTTCCTGAAAACCCTTCTGCGATTCTTGCCTCTTGGCAGAAACCCAAGAAAAGTGAAGTGAGTCCCCGGAAAGCCGCTTATCGCGAGCCCACATGAAACAGCACATGGGCCGGGCGCAACATCCACTTCGAAGCCTCTCTCACGACAAGTTTTGACGACATGAGCTCCCGGGTCCGAGATCACAGGCATACCGGCATCACTTGAAAGCGCTATTTGCTCTCCCTTGCTCAGACGATCAATTATTAACGGAACTCTCTCGTCCTGATTATGCATGTTCAGAGACAGAACAACCTTCTTATCTATTCCCATAGAAGAAAGCAAAGACCTCATCCTTCTAGTGTCTTCGGCGAGAATCAGGTCTGCCTCTTCCAGAATTTTCTTTCCTCTTATGGTCATATCCTCTAGATTTCCTATAGGTGTTCCCACAATCCAAAGCTTCCCTTTTTCAGCAGTCACTTTGAACCTCCCAAAGGAGACTTTGAAGCCATTCCGCACCTTCTCGGAAACCCATCTGGGGTCTCTCTCTTCTTTGCATAGACTATCATGAACCGGATAGATCCGTCTGATAGACAGTACTCCTTCTCCTGCAACAGGCCAAGACCTAGTTTCTCTTCAGCAACGCGCGAGAATACCCTCTCCTCACACCATCCCGGTCCTTTGTAAAGATATACGATGCCTCCGGTTTTCACAAGAGGAGTTGCCAGTTCCAAAGAAGTATCACATCTGGCGACAGCTCTCATGAACGCAGCATCGAACTTCTCTCTTTCTTCCAGCGCCAATTCCTCCGCTCTTGCTGTTTTCACAACGACGTTCTTCAGTTCCAGCTCATGGGCAAATCTCTCTATCTCCTTTGTCTTCTTCGCAATAGAGTCTACCAACACCCATTCCGCTTCTGGAAAGGCAATTGCCAAGACAAGACCGGGAATCCCGCCGCCACTTCCAATATCCACGAAGCGACCCCTAAATGTTGAACCGCAGAATGGTTTTAGAGAATCCTCCACGTGTACAATCGTAGCTCTCTCGAAGTCCCTAACAGACGTAAGGTTGTGTTGAGAAGATGTTATTAGCTCCAGAAGCCTTGTTAGTTTGATGCGACTAGGCGAGTCGATCTGCTCATTCAGGAAACACATGTGCTATTCCTTTTCTATGCAAGCGTAAGCCTCGTGATTATGAATTGACTCCTGGCTTATTACTTCGATTCTATACCAATCGATGCGGTCATCTTCTTGCAGAAACAGAACTACCTCCCGAGAAAGGTCTTCAACAAATCGGGGGTTATCGAAAGAGTGTTCGGTAATGTATTTCTCGTCTTCTCTCTTGAGAAGAGAGAAGATCGGAGCGCTCGCAGATTTCTCGACATACTCGATTATCTCTTCTATCCATACGAGCGAGTTCATTCGAACGGAAACGAACACCTCGGCTCTCTGATTGTGAGCTCCTCTATCGCTGATTTCTTTAGAACAGGGACAGACAGTCATCACCGGAACCTTAACTCCGAGCACAAAATCGAACTCTCCATCCTTCGTTGTGGAAAACGAACAGCCAAACGAGCTGAAACTCTCACTGCCGCTTATAGGCGCCTTCTTTCTTATGAAGTATGGAAATTGCACCTTGATGTGCGCAACATCTGCCCTAAGTGAATCTCTAATGTCGTTCAGAATCGATTCCATGTTTCTCGGCGTGATTTTCTTGTGATGTCTTTCAAGAACCTCAACGAATCTCGACATATGTGTGCCTCGAAAATCCGTCGGGAGATCCACAAAGAGATCGAAATTGCCTACCGTATGCTGTGTTCCAAATTCCCTATCCAAAACCACGATGGGATATTCAATTGACTTTATCCCGACCATGTTGATTCTGATGTTTCTCTTGTCTCTCTCATTCTGTACGTCTCTCAAGATCAACACCCCTTGAATCTGCTCTTTCGAAGAGGTATAATCAGCTAAGTGGAGGCGTATCCTAATTGGCTAAGGAGCCGGTCT